>JAEYUU010000182.1 GCA_023429545.1 Verrucomicrobiota bacterium | reverse complement strand
TCGTGCACCTCACCAAGGCAGGCCCGCTGCCCCTTGTATTCCCGTGGGAAAGGGCTTTGGTAAGCACCATGAGCAAAACTTCCTGTCCCATGTGTGAAATGACCGAAATTCTGGATCATGCCGACCGGCACGAGTGTGTCACCTGCGGTCATGAGTGGCCACTCGACGCCGCACCGGAGGCCCAGGAGACCGAACGCGTCGTGAAGGATGCCTACGGCCACGTCCTGGTCGATGGCGACATCGTGGCGATGATCAAAGATCTGAAACTGAAAGGCTCCAACGAAGTCCTCAAAATCGGAACGAAATCCAAGCCCATCCGTCTGGTAGAAGGGGATCACGAGATCGCCTGCAAGATGAATGACCTGTCAATTGGGTTGAAGGCATGCTTCGTAAGGAAGGTCACGGTGTGATCGAATCGGGATCCACTTCATCGCCTTCGCATGAAATGGCTCGCTCCCAACTCTGACGCCGCACGCGATCTCGCCTCGGGCCGCTATCGTGTTCGCACCCTGGACGCCGCCGGGTTGGCGGCGGTGGCCATCCCCTGGATGCGTGACGCGGGCTGGAATCCCGGACTGCATGATGCGGAGACGTTCATCACGGCCGATCCTGACGGCTTTCTCGTTGGTGAACTCGATGGCCAGCCGATCGCCACCGTCAGCGGTGTGCGATACGATGACACCTTCGGCTTCATCGGCTGTTACATCGTGCAGGAGGCGTTTCGGGGACGCGGCTACGGCATGACCATTCATGAGGCGGCGCGGAAGCACCTGGAGGGCTGCACCCAGGGCGGCGATGGCGTGCTGGAGAATGTGGAGAAATACAAGCAAATCGGCCGCGTGTATGCCTACCGCAACGCCCGGTTTGAGGGCATCAAACAAGCGGCGGACTGGAAGCCCTCCACGCCATTGCATGACGCTCGCGAAATTCCGCTGGAGCAGTTGGAGGCACTGGATCGCGCGTGCTTTCCGACACCACGCACAGCATTCCTCACGGCCTGGATTCACCAACCCGATGCCTTTGCGCTGGGGGCGTTGGATACAGACAGCGCCACACCGGTGCAAGGTTTCGGAGTCATTCGGCGCTGTTACCGCGGTTGGAAGATTGGCCCGCTCTTCGCCCAGAACGCCCAGACGGCGGAGCATCTGTTCCGGGGATTGGTGGATCGCGTTCCTACGGGGGATCCCTACGTGCTGGACATTGCGGAGCCGAACGCAGCGGCGAAGGACCTCGTGGCCCGCTATGGCATGCGCGAGGTCTTCGCCACGGCGCGCATGTACACCGGCCCCTTTCCGCAGGTGCGCCTCGACTGGGTCTACGGCGTGACGACGTTTGAGCTGGGGTGAAAAAAGCGCGGAGATCACATTTCACACTTCCCACCGGAGCAAGGAAGCCAATCTCTCGAAAAATCTCAGGTCGCCATGGCAAGGGGCCGAAAACTCAACGCGGATGTGCGCCTCGAAGGGATGGCTTGGATTGCCGATAACAAGGACGCAACCGTCGAATTTCAGTAGAAGTACCTGCAACCGCGAAGGTGGGCATCGTTCCTTGTCGGAAATGGCCGGGTAAATTGCCGTCATTTCCGTTGCAAAGAAATGCATCAGTCACTTCCCGCGACCATTCTCACAACCCCAACGTCCGCCGTGGCACGCCTTCTCAATTGCCCACACGCTGCATCGATATCAGGCCCACGGGCGCGTCGTAGATGAGCCACAGCGCCCTGCTCGCGCAATGTCGCCAGAAACGCTTCAGCCTGCTCGAAGCTGCTGGGTGCATAAGTAAGACCCTTCAGGCTCAGGCCGGTGGGATTGTAGCGGAGGAGGTTCACATGCATGCGCCGCCCGTCCAGCAGGCGGGCCAGCTCCCTGGCCTGAGCAAGAGAGTCGTTCACACCTTCCAGCAGGCAATATTGGATGGTGGTGATACGACCACTGCGTGCCTGGTAACGATCCGCCGCGGCCAGCACATCCTCCACCGCGAATCTCCGGCCCATGGGCAACAATCCGGCCCGTGTCGCATCATCCGGCGCATGAAGGGACACCGCAAGATGCACACTGGGGTTTGCCTCCGTCAGTTCATCAATGCCGGGCACGATGCCCACGGTGGAGATTGTGACCTGCCGCCATCCCAGCGCTCCTAACTTTGGAGCAGCCATGCGCTGCACCGCTGTCAGCACGTTGCGCAAGTTCAGCATCGGCTCTCCCATCCCCATGAAGACCACCGTGCGCAACGTGCGCCCCACCGTCTGCGCTTCACGTCGCAGATGGATGAACTGCTCCACGATCTCCCCCGCCGTGAGATTCCGCTCAAAGCCCGTCTGGGTGGTGGCGCAGAAATCACACCCCATCGCACAGCCCACCTGACTGGAGATGCATCCCGCCGCCCTCTCCTGGTGATAGTCCGGCATCAGCACGGATTCCACCGTGCGCCCGTCCGCCAGCCGAAGCAGCAACTTGCACGTGCCATCCTCCGCCACCTGACGCTGCGTCAGACTGGCCGCTTCCCTGGGGAAGGTGGAGGTGATGTGCTCCATCAACCCCGCCGGCAGCCGGTCCTTCGGCTTCTTCCCCTCACCCCTCGCCCCATACACCTCGCGCAGTACCGGGAGCGTGTGCGTGGCCTTGTAGCCCTGTGCCGTCATCCATGCCGTCAGTTCCTCGGTCGAGAGATCTGGCAGGGAACGCGGGGCAGTGGCAATGGCTGGCATGATTGGGACGCGTAGCATAGCATCTCCGGCCCAGATTCAAAGCACCCTCACCACCGACTAAACAGCAATCTCCCGCGACGCATCCCTCTTCCCTCTTCGTTTTTCTCTTACCCCTTATCCCTTGCCCATTTTTTACCTCACCATCATCCACAGCGTGCTCGATCCATGACCCGGCGGGAAGTCGACCTGCGATTGCCCTTGCACATAGTCGGCCACGAGGCGTTTGTCTTTCGCGCAACGCCGTGCGCGGCGTTCCAAGGATGAGGCGTCGAG
>JAEYUU010000057.1 GCA_023429545.1 Verrucomicrobiota bacterium | reverse complement strand
ACCCAGTACGGTATGCGGAGCGACTGCTGAAGCTCAATCAACTACTGGCCTCCTCAAGGTTCCCGTACATCTGCTCCGTTAACACAGCCTATCTGCCGGAGCTCAGTACCGTTGCCGCCTATGCCAGATTCGACATCAATCGCATGGTCACTCACCCCAACGTGGCGGAATCTTCAGCGGGCAGAATGCCGGCAGAGAAGGGCAGGGGACTTGGCATGCTGGTGCTGGGTTGCACGCATTTCCCTTTGATCGAGAGGGAGTTGAATGGCGCACTGGATGAACGGAGAAATGCTGCACCCGGTGATGATCTCCCTGCCGCCGTGCTGCCTGTCGAGTCCAAGGTCGCATTCATCAATCCCGCTGAACAGACCGCGAAGGAACTGTTCCGGGAACTTGCCAGGGGGAAGCTGCGTGCCAAAGCCAGTGGCGGTGTCGGCCCGGCACCCACGAGCACCTTCTTCATCAGCGTGCCCAATCCCTCAGCTCCGGACGTGAAGCTGGCCCCGGATGGCTCGCTCGCTGCAAGCTATAAAGTGGGGCGCAAGACGGGGCAAACGGATCGGGAGGACACGAAAATGGCGCCCATGACCATGGGTACGCTTCCAGAAACCTCCCGTGCGCTATTGGAAAAACTGCCTGTGGTCTCTGAGCAGTTGAAGAGGACGAAATAACTACAGCGGATTCATTGGGCAGTGGGCTCGAAAGCTACGCCCTTTTGGTCTAGACACTTTCCGGCCTGTCAGGGCATACTACGTGGACAACCCATTCCAGCTCATGCTTATGCAACTGCTCTCCCTGTACTCCTGCTCTGTATCTGTGTCACTGCTGATGATATCGTCCGACTTATCTGCAGCGCCAGCGCCGACGCCACCGCCAGCGCCTGCCCCGACCCCAGCCCCGGCTCAGCCGGACAAAGCCCAGCTCAAGGCGCAGGTGGATGCGCGTGAGAAGAGGGCGAACCTCATGCGCGATGAACTGCTGGCCTCCGATGCCCGTATTGAGGCGACGATTGACCGCATCATTGAAACTTTGAAAATGGTGGGGGACTCGAAAGATTCGCGCACCAAGGTGGCCAGGCTGAAGGAGGACACCGTCAAGCGATTGGCGAAGAACATCGAATTTTACCAGCGGAAGCGGGCCGATCTCCAGGAGCAGATCCGGCGGCCCACCCTGAATCTCACGACGGAGGAGAAACTGCGCGCCATTGCGAAAGTGGATGCCCGCATGGAAAAGCGTGTCCAGCAGATCCTTGCGCTCAATCAATCCATGCCCACCTACAAGGATTACGAGAAGTACAAAGCGGTCGATGACGGCTGGTATGGCACCACCTATGCCGTGAACGAGGACTACAAGCAGAACAAGCGCCTGATGACGCACACCGATTCGCAAAGGGGAAAAATCATCGAAGGGCTGCAGCGGAGCATCGATCGGTTGGAACAGCAGAACCGATCGCTGCAGGGCTGGCTGGTCAAAGCCACGGGCGATGCACACCGCCAGATGCTCCAGTATGAGATCAAGAGGAACGAAGAGCTCTTGAAGGAGCGCCAGACGCAACTTTTGGACATGGCCAAGCCCGCGCTCGACAGTTCGCGACCCATCAGCGGCAGGGAGGCACAGGATCTGGACATGTCCTTGCGCAAGGTGGTGAATTCCCTTCAGCGTGAATTCACCACCTTGTTTCAGCACTACTCGACCTACATCCTGGAGCGGTCGAATGTGAACACCGCGAAGGCGGCGCTGGACGCCATGAAGTAGCTGGGAGGGAAAAAAGCCGCGATAAAATTAGAAGCGCCCACGAGGTAGAGCAGATCGC
Source organism: Verrucomicrobiota bacterium (assembly GCA_023429545.1). GTDB lineage: Bacteria > Verrucomicrobiota > Verrucomicrobiia > Verrucomicrobiales > Verrucomicrobiaceae > Roseimicrobium. The sequence goes on along the minus strand of JAEYUU010000057.1, from coordinate 4,231 downwards.
GTCTACAGGCATGGCGATGGTGTGTTGAAATACTCACAGAATGATGAGATTACACGCGACGGAACTTCTCCCGCATCCTGGTGGGCTGCACGAGTTTGAGAAGGCCCCGCTTGGTGCAGATCCGGCGATCAGGGGGTAAAAAACCGATCAAAAGGTGCAAAAAGCAGTTGCACCATTTGGACATCTCTGTAGCATCTGCGCTCCCACAGCCTCGGCCCCGGTAACACGGGGTGGTTCTTAGGCCCGCTTCGGCGGGTCTTCCTATCGGAAGCAGCACCGGACAAGTAGCGCACACCACAAGGGTGACGTGTCTTTCCGTGTCGCGACCAGCGAGCGAGAATCTTTGACACCGTCGATATGCCCACCATCAACCAACTCGTGCGACATGGCCGCAAGGATAAAGCGGTCAAATCCAAGTCCCCTGCACTGGCGAACTGCCCTCAGCGTCGTGGTGTATGTCTTCAGGTGATGACCAGAACTCCGAAGAAGCCGAACTCGGCTCTTCGTAAGGTCGCCAAAGTGCGTCTCACGAATGGTTACGAAGTGATCGCGTACATCGGCGGTGAGGGTCACAATCTTCAGGAGCATTCCATCGTGCTGGTGCGCGGCGGACGTGTGAAGGACCTTCCAGGTGTGCGTTACCACATTGTCCGTGGAACGCTCGACTGCCTTGGCGTGGACAAGCGTCGCCGCGGTCGTTCGAAGTACGGTGCGAAGCGTCCGAAGCCCGGTGCTGCCGCTGCTCCTGCCAAGGGTAAGAAGTAATTCCTGAAGCCTCGATTGCCAAACTTTTAACTGCCTCACGTCCATGTCCCGCAGGAAGCGCACTTACACCAAGCACACCCACAAACACGCCCGCTATGACAGCGAGCTCGTCGCCGGCCTTATCAGCAAGGTTATGGTCAGTGGGAAGAAGTCCCTCGCTGAGCGTCTGGTCTATTCCGCCATTGATCGCCTCAACGAGAACAGCGAAGCGGTTGACCCGCTTGAGCTGGTGACTCGTGCCATCGAGAACGTGAAGCCTCGCGTGGAAGTTAAGCCTCGCCGCGTTGGTGGCGCCACCTATCAAGTGCCGCTTGAAGTTGCCCCGAACCGCTCCTTGGGCATGGCCCTCCGCTGGCTCGTGGGTTACGCCCGTGCCCGCAAGGGTGTGCCGATGCATGTCGCTCTCGCCAATGAGCTGAAGGACGCCTCGGTCAACCAGGGCAATGCCATCCGCAAACGTGACGACGTGCACAAGGCTGCCCAGGCCAACCGTGCGTTCGCCCACTTCCGCTGGTAGTCGATATTTTTCCCTGAGCCGTACGTCGCAAGTCCTCCTTTCCTGATTTTCCCTTCCATGTCCGCCAATCTCAATTCCCCCAACCGCAGTTTCCCGCTGGAGCGCACGCGCAACATCGGCATCTGTGCGCACATCGATGCGGGAAAGACCACGCTGACCGAGCGTATTCTTTTCTACACGGGCATGATCCACAAGATCGGTGAGGTGCACGATGGTGCCGCCACCACCGACTGGATGGAGCAGGAGCGCGAGCGCGGCATCACGATTACCTCCGCTGCCGTTACCACGAACTGGAAGCAGCTTCCCGAGCAGGACATCTTCAAGCTCTACGCGGGTCAGGACATTCGCGTGAACATCATCGACACCCCTGGCCACGTGGACTTCACGGCCGAGGTGGAGCGTTCCTTGCGTGTGCTGGACGGTGCCATTTTCGTGCTCTGCGGCGTGGCCGGTGTGCAGCCCCAGTCTGAGACGGTGTACCGCCAGGCGGAGAAGTATGGTGTGCCCCGCATTGCCTTCGTGAACAAGATGGATCGCACCGGAGCGAACTTCGCCCGCGTGGTGGAAGACGTCCGCACGAAGCTTGGCGCCAATGCCTGGCCGATTCTTATCCCGATTGGCGCCGAAGATCAGCTCAAGGGCCAGATCGACGTGGTGAATCAAAAGGCTGTCATCTACTCGGATGACGACAAGTGGGGGTCCACCTACCAGACCCGTGAACTTGAGGGCGACGAAGTTGCCACCGCCAAGAAGGCCTACGACGAACTTGTCGCGGAGCTTTGCAACGTGGATGACGAGATTGGCATGATGTTTCTTGAGGAAAAGCCAATCAGCAAAGAGGACGTCAAGGCCGCTCTTCGCCGCGCCGTCATCGGTCTGAAAATCATCCCCATGGCGGGTGGTTCAGCATTCAAGAACAAGGGCGTCCAGTACCTTGTGGATGCCGTCGTGGATTATCTCCCCGGCCCCCTCGACATCCCGGCGGCCCAGGGCCAGCTCGTGGACGACGAGAACGTCAAGATTGAAGCCCGCCCCGACGACAACGGAAAGTTCGTCTCCCTCGCGTTCAAGCTCTGGAGCGACAAGTTCGTCGGCAAGCTCGTGTTCTTCCGTGTGTACTCCGGCTGCGTCCGCAAGGGTGATGTGGTGTACAATCCCCGCACCCGCAAGACGGAACGCGTGGGCCGCTTGATTCAGATCCAGGCCAACCAGCACAAGGACATCGACTGTTGTTACTCCGGCGACATTGCCGCGATGGTCGGCATCAAGAACGTCACGACGGGTGACACGCTCGCGGAAGAAGATTACGACATCCTGCTTGAGCCCCCGTCCTTTCCCGAGCCCGTCATCTCGATGGCCGTGGAACCCAAGGCCAAGGGCGACCAGGAGAAGATGGCAATCGCCCTCCAGCGCCTCTCCGACGAAGATCCGACGTTCGTGGTTCGCACGGACGAGGAAACCGGCCAGACCATCATTGCAGGGATGGGCGAGCTTCACCTGGAAATTCTGCGCGACCGTATGCTGCGCGAGTTCAAGGTGGACACCAACGCCGGCAAACCGCAAATCGCCTATCGCGAAACGCTCACGCTTCCCGCCGATGGCGAAGGCAAGCTGGTCAAGCAGTCCGGTGGTCGCGGCCAGTACGGCCACGTGATTCTCAAGGTCATGCCGAACGAGCGCGGCAAGGGTGTGACGGTCGACAACAAGGTCGTCGGCGGCACCATCCCGAAGGAGTACATCAATTCCTGTAAAGCTGGTGTCATGGAAGCCGTGACCAATGGCATCATCGCCGGCTACGAGGTCATCGACATTCACATTGACCTCATTGATGGTTCGAGCCACGACGTGGACTCCAACGAAAACGCGTTCAAGATGGCTGCCATCTTCGCGGTGAAGGATGCGCTCAAGAAGGCCAAGTGCATCATGCTTGAGCCCATCATGGCGGTGGAAGCGACCACGCCGGAAGAATACCAGGGCGATATCATGGGTGACCTCAACCGTCGCCGCGGCAAGATCACCTCGATCGACAGCCGCAACAACATGAGCATCGTGAAGGCTGAGGTGCCGCTCTCCGAAATGTTCGGTTACAGCACCACCATCCGCACCCTGTCCAGCGGACGCGCCTCCTACTCCATGCAACCTTCGCACTTCGAGCAGGTGCCCCAGCAGATCGTCGACCAGATCGTGGAGCAGCGCGGCGGCAAGAAGTCCTAACCCAGACGAAACCTTTTCACCCGAGCGGGAAACACACCATGCAAAGTCAACGCATCAGAATTCGCCTGCGGGCCTATGATTACCGTGTGCTGGACAAGTCCACTGCGGAAATCGTGGAAACGGCCAAGCGCACCGGCGCCAAAGTGGCGGGCCCCATTCCTCTGCCCACCCGCATTGAGAAGTTCAATGTGAACCGCTCGCCGCACGTGGACAAGAAGTCCTCCGAGCATTTCGAAATCCGCACTCACAAGCGTCTGCTGGACATCGTGGATCCCACGGCCCGCACCGTTGATGAACTGAAGAAACTGAACCTGCCGTCCGGCGTGGACATCACCATCCGCATCTAAGCGGGCACCCAGGAAGACGACTCCCATGAAAATTGGTTTGATTGGCAAGAAGCTGGGCATGACCCAGGTGTACACGGACAAGGGCGTAGCGCTTCCGGTTACTGTCATCCAGGTGGCAGGCAACCAGGTCGTGCAGGTCAAGACCGTGGAGAAGGATGGCTACAGTGCCGTTCAGCTTGGTTTCGACGACAAGAAGGAGAAGCGCGTGAACAAGCCTCTCAGCGGCCACTTCAAGAAGGCCGGCGCCTCCACGAAGTATGTGCTCAAGGAATATCGCATCGATGATGGTGAAGCTCCTGCGGCTGGCACCGTGTTCGGCCCCGAAGTGTTCGCCGTGGGCGACATCGTGGACGTCATCGGCACCACCAAGGGCAAGGGTTTCCAGGGC
>JAEYUU010000047.1 GCA_023429545.1 Verrucomicrobiota bacterium | reverse complement strand
GTTCAGTTCCTGGAGCACGCTGAATCCCACGGCAACGGGGGTTGCCTGCGTTTCACTCGTCGTCATCCTGCTGTTCCTGCGTTTTGTGCGCAAGGTTCCTGGCTCCATCATCGTGCTGCTTGGGGCGACTGCGGCGGTTTGGACATTGCATCTGCCTGTCGAGACCATCGAAACGCGTTTTGGCGGCATTCCCTCCGGCCTGCCGCGATTCGCGGTGCCGTCGTTCCGGTTTGATCTCATCATTCCCCTGTTGTTGCCCACCATCACGGTGACCATGCTCGGCGCCATTGAATCCTTGCTCTCCGCAGTGGTGGCAGACCGCATGTCCGGGGATAGGCACAAGCCGAACGTCGAGCTGGTGGCCCAGGGCGTGGCCAATATCTTCTCGCCCCTATTCGGCGGGCTGCCGGCGACAGGGGCCATCGCGCGTACCGCCACCAATATCCGCTCGGGGGCGAAGACTCCCGTGGCGGGGATAATTCACGCGTTCGTTCTCTTATTGATCCTGCTGGTAGCCGCGCCCCTTGCCAGGCACATCCCGCTGGCCGCTCTGGCCGCCATCCTCATGGTGGTGTCCTACAACATGGGAGAATGGAGCGAGATACCCGAAATACTCAAGCTCAGCAAAGCGGACATCGCGGTGTGGCTCATTACCTTCTCACTCACGGTGCTGGCGGATCTCACGGTGGCAGTTGCCGTGGGCATGATGCTTGCCGCCCTGCTCTACATCCGCAAGGTGACAGCCACGTCCACCGTGGCGCGCGTGACCCCGGAATATGTCAGCGCCGGATTCGCCCACAGTTTGCAGACCAATCCACTTCCAGAAGGCGTCGCGGCATACCGCATTCACGGGCCGTTTCTATTCGGTGCTACGGACAAGCTCGCGGTCATCGATGCGGACTTTGATTCCCTGCCCAAAGTGGTTCTGCTTCGTCTGCGCAACATGAACGCCATTGATGCCACGGGTCTGCACGCCCTGGAGAATCTCGCTGACAGGCTGCTGGCTTCGGGCCGTCACCTCATCCTCTGCGGCATGCGGGACCAGCCCGCCCGACTCATGACCCAGGCGGAATTTCACCAGCACATCGGTGGGGAGAACATCTGCATCAGCCTGAGGGCCGCCATCGCCCGTGCGAATGAACTGCTCGAGCAAACTCAATGACTCTCCTGTCCCGGGCTGGCCACCCGCTCCCTTGAGGGTGCGCCTAGTACACGTCGCGACGGTAGCGCTTGGTGGTTTTCAGATTCTCCATGTACGCGTTCACCTCGTCCGGGGACTTGCCGCCTTCCTTGGCCACGATCTGGCGCAGGGCATTGTCCACATCCACCGCCATGCGTGAGGCGTCGCCGCACACATAGAAGATGGCGCCCTGCTCGAGCCAGTCATACATTTCCCTGCCGTGGTCCAGCATGCGATGCTGCACATACAGCTTCTTCTCCTGGTCACGGGAGAAGGCGGTGTCCAGCTTCGTCAGGGTGCCGTCCGCGAGATACTTGTCGCACTCGTCCTTGTAAAAGAAGCACGTGTCGCAGTTGATTTCGCCGAAGAAGAGCCAGGACTTGCCCTTCGCGCCGGTGGCCTTGCGCTCCTGCACAAAGGAACGGAAGGGAGCGATGCCGGTGCCGGGTCCGACCATGATAATGGGCGTTTCGTCTGCAGGTTCCGGAAGACGGAATCCCGCGCCGGATTTGATGAAGGTTGGCAGTGGGGTGGTCTCGTCCACGCGATCCGCCAGGAAGGTAGAGCACACCCCACCGCGATTGCGGCCGTGGCTCTCGTAGCGCACGGTCGCTACGGTGAGATGCACCTGCTCCGGATGGGCACGCAGGCTGGAGGAGATGGAATAGAGACGCACCACCAGCTTGCGTAGCAGGCCGGCGATTTCAGCGGCGTCGAAGCTGGCGCCGGGATTTTCCGCGACGACGTCCAGCACGTCCTTGCCCCAGAGGTAGTTCTTGAGGTCTTCCTTCTTTTCCGGTGTGGCCAGCGCGGCGAGATCGCTGTTGCCCGCCTTCTCCGCCACGGAACGGATGAGCTTGCCGTCCACTTCCGTGATGGAATACACCTCGGTGAGCGCCTGGCGCAGGCTGATGGTGCCACCCTTGGGATTGGCCACTTCCTCCGAGCCGGAGAGCTTGAGCTGGCTGAGGAGGTCATCCACCAGTTTCGGATCGTTGGTCGGCATCACGGCGAGGGAGTCGCCGGGCAGGTATTCCATGCCGCTGCCGCTCAGATCGATTTCGTAGTGCCGGGTGTTCTTCGCCGCTCCTGCACCAGTCAGATCATAGGCGCGCTTCATGTGCGCAATGAAGGGATTCTTGACGTTGTAGGGCGACTTGGGGGCGGCGGTGCTCATGGACGGTTTTCTGGAAAAGGGGCGGGCAAGGTAGGGAACCGGGACTCAGTGTCAAGAAGGGGAGCAAGCTGGGGCGGGTCCCCGCAACGGGGAGTCAGGGGGACAACAGGGGCAAAGAGCAGCTTCAAGGCCAGAATGACAGCTATAGATCACAGTGGCCTGACTGTGGATGTTCCATGAAGAACCCGTTGCTGTGGGACACTGTGTCGAAATGTCGAAGTGACGGCGCCTTTGCAAAGTCCCCTATGTTCTTTCTTACTTTAAACACTTTCTAAAACGGCCAGCACTTCGACATTTCGACACAACGAGGGTCGGCAAGGTGGGGAGATCGGGCAAAACGCCATGATTTATGTTCATAAGAACACTTGAATTAGCGGGAATTGGCCGCACCCTCTCCGTCTCATGGACCCGCCTGCCCAGCCCCCCACTCGTCCGCGGGGCCGCGGGGCAGGGGAGAATCCGGACCAGCGCTTCGCCCAGATGCACGTGGCGTATGAGGAGGGTGAGGCCCCGACCAAGGTGCAGACGAAGTTCTTCATCGACCATTCCCAGTCCGTCATCTCGAAGAACGACAGCCCGGACATTGGCTTCTCCACCAGCCTGAACCCGTACCGGGGCTGCGAGCACGGGTGCGCCTACTGTTACGCGAGACCCACGCATGAGTACCTGGGCTTCAGCGCCGGGCTGGATTTCGAGTCACGCATCATGGTGAAAAGCGATGCGCCGGAACTGCTGCGCGCTGCCCTGGCGAAGCCCTCTTACAAGCCTTCCACCTTGGCGCTCAGCGGCGTGACGGACTGCTACCAGCCGGTGGAAAAGAAGCTGCTCCTCACCCGCCGGTGCCTGGAGGTGCTCGCCGAGTGTCGTCATCCGGTCTCCATCATCACCAAGAATCATCTGGTGGTGCGGGATCTCGACCTGCTCACCGAGCTCGCAAAGCATCAGGCCGTGTGCGTGTTCTTATCCGTCACCTCGCTGGATCCGAGGCTGGCGCACATTCTGGAACCGCGTGCCTCAGCACCGCAGCAGCGGTTGGAAGCAATGCGCACCCTGCATGAGGCCGGCATTCCCATAGGTGTCGCCGCAGCCCCCATGATTCCGGCGATCAATGATCACGAGTTGCCTGCCATCCTGGACGCAGCGGCGAAGTGTGGCGCGGCGGGCGCGGCGTACACGGTGGTGCGTCTGCCGTTTTCCGTGAAGGAAGTTTTCGCCTCATGGCTGGCTGAGCACTTCCCTGAAAGAAAGGAGAAGGTCTTGGGCCGCATCCGCGAATGCCAGGGTGAGACCCTGTCCCACCGCGATTTTGGCTCCCGCATGCATGGCGAAGGAATCTGGGCGGAGCAGATCGAGCAGGTGTTCCGCGTCAGCCGCATTCGCAGTGGCATTGCCAGCCGCAAACTGCCCAGGATCAGCAGCGCAGCCTTCCGGCGACCGTCTGCAGGTGGGCAGATGGAGCTTGGGCTGTGATGTGGAATCCGTTCCTGTTCACTTCTCCTCACGCACGATCGTTGCCGTCTTTGTTGCCGGATCCAGGGTGATGCCCGCCTTCACCCGGGTGATCTTTCGCTCCTTCTCATGCACATCCAGCGCCCATAATTCGATCGGCGCATCCGGGGAGGCCAGTTTCACGCGCACTTCCCACGGGTACATCTCCTTCACGGGCACGTTCTTGTAGTTGCCGAATTCGTAGTCCAGTCCGTAGATGCGCAACAGATGTTTCGGTGCCGGTTGGCCCAAGCTGATGACGCGCCCCTGCTG
>JAEYUU010000014.1 GCA_023429545.1 Verrucomicrobiota bacterium | reverse complement strand
GGTGAAGATACCCACACCGTGCCCAAATACGGCGCCGTGCTTGTCGGCCCCGAGATGCTGCGGCAGGTCTTCAACGACACCGACACCGAAGTCCTCTGGCTCATCCTCGGTGCTCCCGACAATGAGTTTGCTGCGGGCGAAGCTTTCGACATCAAACGCTTCTATCCCGAAGACCCCAAGCAACTGCCTAAGGAGTTGGAGGGTGTGGAGTGGCCGCCCTAATTGAGGGGAAGAGAACTCATTCCCCCCGCGTCTCCTCCGCTCCCTTCACCTGCATCACGCCCATCACCAGCAGCAGCACCGCGCCCGCCGCATAGCCAATCGCAAACTCCGGTGCGGCGGTGAACCACGCGAAGTGATTCTCCACGCCGGCGGGCGTGAGCTTGTACGCGTGGATCAATCCCACGGCGGAAAACAAGGACGCCACCGCGAGCCACATCGCCGCCGCCTTGAACTTGCGATCAATCACAAAGGCCATCACCGCCGGATAAATCACGGACGTGATGAGGAACCCCTGGCTCAGCGCAATCACGCCATACACATACAAGTTTGGCGCAAACTTGTCCGCCGTGCTTACCAGGTTTGTGCCAGCTACACGCAGGGTGGTCTCTACTTGCACCAGCAACCACGCGGCCAGTGAGGGAATCAGTCCCATGGCCACCGCCAGCGCATGCGGCTTGGGGCTTGCCTGGAACGCCTGCGACGTCATCACGATTCCAATCCACAACAAGATGCCCAACGTGGCCTCCAGCGGCACCACCTGCAGCACATGACCCGCCGCGCCCATGAGCGCCAGCACGCAAATCACCACGCCATTCATCCACGAATATCCCCAGCGCGCGCCCATGGCCTTCCACCCGGGATGTCCGATGTACAGCGTCGTGGCAAAGGGACTGCCAAGACACGCGGACACCACACTGCCGATGCCGTTCGCCACGAGCGAAGGAGCGGTGTCGTACTTGTCCCCCGCCGCCTCCGCGCTTTCCAAACACTGCAGCGAGCCGATGATGTTGAACAAGCCCATGGGGAAAATCACCGCCATGTAGCCCCAGCCCACCTCGGAAAAGAGAAACGAGAACAGGTCCCCCCCGGACCAGTGCGGCACATGAAAGGAAAGCGGCGTCAGCTCACTGCTGCCCCACGCGGGCGCCAACCCGGCCCAGCGCAATCCCCACGCCAGCACCGTGCCCAGCACCACAGCGACAAATCCCGCGGGCAACCCCAGCGGCAGCTTCAACCGCGAGGCATAACAGAACAGAATCAGCAGCATGGGCAGGATGCCTACCGACGGCATGGCGAAAAGCTGGAACACAAATCCCATGGCAATGAACGTCATGGCGATGCCCGCCAGTGAGGACAGCAGCGCCGCCCTCGGGGCATGCTGTCGCAGGGCCCTGCCGAAGGCCGCGCCGATGAACTCCATCACCCCGCTGATGAAGCAGGCAAAGAGCCCCGCCTTCCACGCCAGTGAGGCATCTCCCGTCTGCCGGTAGATGGGCGCCATGATGAAGACGATGTAGGCGAAGAGGCTGACCGTATTGATGCCGTACGGCATCGCCGTCACATCATCACGACCCTCGCGCTTCGCGAGCTTCCACGCCTGCCATGCATAGAAAAAGTTCCCTACCAGAATGGAGACCGCCGCGCCCGGCAGGACCTTGGAGGTCACCTCTGCCGCGCTCATGCCGCACATTGCCGGACACAGCGAGTAGATGAGCAGCAATTGCAGCAGGTTGTCCACGAACAGGCCGAAGAACCCGTCGAAGTCACCCTTGGTGACACGGAGAAGACTGGGAGACGAGGAGGCGGAAGCGGCCATGTAGAGGGGAGGAAAGCAGGATGTGTGCGAGGTGGCAAAGGCTGCCGCTGGTCTTCACGATCATTGAATCATCTCCTGAAACTCCGCTTCGCTGAGGACCTTTACACCCAGCTTCGTCGCCTTCTCCAGTTTGCTGCCCGCTTCCTCACCTGCGAGCAGGTAGCTGGTCTTGCCACTCACGCTGGAGGAAACCTTGCCGCCATGGGAACGAATGATGTCCGCCACTTCATCGCGTCCCCGGCTCAACGTGCCGGTGATGACCCAGGTGGTCCCCGCGAGCTTGTCGCTGGCGCGTTCCTCCTGGGGATTGGCAAAGTTCAGCCCCGCCGCGCGCAGGCGTTCCAGCCGCTTCACATTCTTCTCATCGCGGAACCAGTCGTGGATGCTCTGCGCCACGATGCCGCCGATGTCCTGCACCTTCAGCAGGTCTTCCATGGAAGCCGCCGCCAGCGCATCGATGGAACCAAAGTGATCCATCAGTGAACGCGCCGCCGCCGCTCCGACGTGCAGCACACCCAGGCCGAACAGCAATCGCCACGGCGGCTGTTGCTTGCTCTCCGCGATGCCCTTGATCAGATTCTCGATGCTCTTCTTTCCCTGCCGCTCCAGCTTGGCCAGTGACAGCTCATCCAGATCATAAAGGTCCGCGATGTCATGCACGAGCTTGATGTCCACAAGCTGGCCCACCACCTGCTCACCCAGGCCTCGGATATCCATCGCGCCACGATGAGTGAAGTGCTCCACGCGCCGCTTCACCTGCTCGGGGCAGTGGGAATTCGGGCAGCGGATCGCCACCTGGCCTTCATCCTTGCGCACCGGCGTGCCGCACACGGGACACTCCGTGGGCACCGGCACCGGTGTCTCGCTGCCCGTGCGCTTGTCCTTGCTCACCGCCACCACGGCAGGAATGATTTCGCCTGCCTTCTCGATGGTGACGAGGTCGCCCACGCGGATGTCCTTGCGCTCGATCTCTTCAAAGTTGTGCAGCGTGGCATTGCTCACCGTGCTCCCGCTCAGGAAGACCGGCTCCAGCCGCGCCACGGGAGTCAGCGCACCGGTGCGGCCCACCTGGATGTCCACGGCAAGCAACCGCGTCTCCGCCTGCTCCGGGGCATACTTGTAGGCGATGGCCTAGGGCGGCGCCTTGCTCGTGGAGCCGAGGTCGCGCTGTTCGGCAAAGGAGTCCACCTTGATCACCGCGCCATCCGTGTCGTAGGGCAGCTTGCGCCGCCGCTCATCCAGCTCATGGATCACCCCCAGCATCTGCTCGACGGTGTCGCAATCCCACAGGAGTTGCGCCTTGGGAAGCCCGGCGCTGTCGAGGAGTTCGTAAATCTGGCTCTGCGATTGCAGCTTCGCCTCGCCGTGATCTCCCATGCCGTAAAAGATGACGCTCAGGGGACGCTTCGCCACGTCGCGCGGATCAAGCTGCTTCAGTGAGCCCGCCGTGGAGTTGCGTGGATTCGCGAAGCGCGGCTCTCCCGCCTCTTCCCGTTCCTCATTCATCTTCTCGAAATCCTTGCGGTTCATGTACACCTCACCCCGCACTTCGAAGGTCTGCGGGACGTCCTTGGGGAGGCGCAGCGGCAGGGAGCGGATCGTCCTCAGATTTTGCGTGATGTCATCTCCCACGCGTCCATCCCCTCGTGTCACGCCATGCTTGAGCACGCCGTTCTCATAGCGCACGGAAACGGCCACACCGTCCACCTTCGGCTCGATGGTGCATTTGATTTTCTCACGTCCCAGCCCCTTCTGCAGGCGCGCGTAGAATTCCCGCAGTTCCTCCTCGGAGTACGTGTTGTCCAAACTCATCATCGGCACGCGATGCGTGATCTGGGCAAACCCGTCCAAGGGTGCGCCGCCCACACGCTGGGTGGGGGAATCCGGCGTGATGAGGTCCGGATGCGCCTGCTCGATGTCCTGCAACTCGCGCAGGAGCTGGTCGAATTCGCGGTCACTGATTTCCGGCGCCGCGTGCTGGTAGTAGAGGCGGTTGTGGCGCTCGAGTTCAGAGCGCAGATGTTCGGCGCGCTTCGCGGCGGAGGTCTTGTCCATGCGGACAGGATTAGCAGGGGCCGGTCAGGGTTCGCAAGGCTGCTTTTTCATCCGCAGCCCTGGCATGCGCAGCAACAGCATGCCCGCGAGCGATCCAAAGACACCGCCCGCGGAATCCGCCAGCCAGTCTCCCCAGTCATTCCCGCTACGATTGGGGATGAAACTCTGGTGGAATTCATCAAACGCACCCACGAAGGCCGCGAACAGGATCACCAGCAACGCCGTCCTCATCAGGGACCGTTCCGGGCGTCCCAGCTGCAGGCCCACGAACAGGCACAGCGTCCCCAGCGTGAAATACCCCGCGTGATACACCTTGTCCTGATTGTCGAATTGCGGCCCCGGCGGATGCAAATGCGAGTGGTGGGACAACAGGAAAAGGGTGACAAACCAGACGGTGACAGCGGTGAACCAGACGGCAGGGCGGCGAAGCATGAGCTGGAAACTCTCCGGGAAAGTCCGCTCTGTGCAAGTCAGTCCTGCCGAAGTTGTTCTTCGACTCCTCAGTCCTTCATCTCTTCTTCCATCCGCTCGCTGAGCCACTGCTTGATCATGCTCTGGTAGTTCAAGTAGCGGCGTCGGGCGATGCGCTTGATGCGGCTGAGCATGCGCGGGTCGAAGCGCAGGGTGATGGTCGTGCTCTCGCGCACATCCGGGCGGTGCATGGAGCTCTGCATGAGACGGGCGTCGAGCTGGTGCTCGGACCAATACCTTGCCTCATCCTCTTCGGATTCGAAGTGGGGGAGGTCGCTCCAGGTCCGGACGGATTTCATGAGGGTTGAACGTAAGTGGGCGGGTCCTGGCTAGAGGTCTTCGGACTTCTTGCGCTCGTAAAAGTGTTCCTCCTCAGGCGTCATGGGACGCGAGAGGATGACGCGGTAGCGCTTCCCATCCGTCCAGAAAATGCTGAAGACGCCCTTGCCCGCAAGCGACTTGCCCAAGGAGAAATACCGCGCCTCGCGCGGGCTCTCGTTTTCGCCATCCGGCAGGAATTT
>JAEYUU010000003.1 GCA_023429545.1 Verrucomicrobiota bacterium | reverse complement strand
GAAATGCACTCCAAACAGACGGATTGCCCCCACGGCCAGACCTGCTGCTGAGACTGACATCAGCAGGACAAGTGAATGAGCGGTGGAAAGCGAAGCTATAGATTCCATGGGGCGACAGTGCGCAGATCATGCCCGCGCGAATGAAACTCAGAGTAGAAGTTTCCATGCCAGCACCTCTGGAAGCGGCATGCAAAGACGCACACCCTTTGGCATTCCCTCCGCAATAATTGCGCACCCGGAGATTCCCGGACTCACGCGGCATTCCTTTTGCTGAAGTTGTAGGTCATGAGCAACAATGTCTCACTGTATGAGAAGATTGGCGCCGAAAGCGGCATCGAGTCACTGATGCTGGCATTCTACGCCCGGGTGCTGGAAGATCCAGAACTGGCGCCGTTTTTTCAGCACAGTTCACTCGTGAAGCTGCATGCGATGCAGCCGGAGTTCTTCGCCATGGCACTGGGAGGCAACATCCAATATACCGGCGCACCTCTTGCACAGGCTCACCATGGGCGGGGGATCACCGTATACCACTTCTCTCGTTTCACTGCACATCTGCTGGAGACACTGCGGGAGCAGAAGGTTGATGAGGAGGATGTCAATGCCGTCATCGATCGCATCAACAGCTTTGCCAACGAGATCACAGGTGCATCCTATTAGGGACTGGAGTGTGTGAAAAGATTCGGCGAAGAAAGAAAGGGGAAAGCAATCCAGGTCAGTCTCTCCCCTCGACAATGCAGGTCGTCCTTAATCGGGGATTTCAGCTTCGACGAGTTTTGCCAGAAGGATCAGGGACTCCTGCCAGCCCATGTAGCAGGCTTCGGCCGGGATGACGGCGGGGACGCATTCCTGGGTGATGTGCAATTCCGTACCGCAGAAGACCTCTTTCAGGGTGACGGTGGTAATCATTTCTCCCGGCATATTCGCGTCATCGAACTTGTCCGTGTACTTCAGGAGCTCATTCGGCCTGAGTTCCACATATGTACCGCCGAAGGAGTGGCTCTTTCCCGTGCTGAAATTGGTGAAGGACATCTTGTAGCTGCCGCCGACTTTTGCGTCCACGTGATACACTTTGCCCGTGAAGCCGTTCGGGGCCATCCATTTGGCCAGGGCGTCGGGGTCCAGGAAGGCGCGATAGACTCTCTCCGGCTTGGCTCGGAGCACTCGATGAAGACGAATGGTATTGGTGTTGGTATTTGCTGTGGGCATAAGAGTTTGGAGTTCGGGCTTCACACTCGTGACGAATGGCTGGAGCGTTTCAGGACATGCGCCGAAAGAAAACTGCTGGGAGATGAGGAATCGGGCTATCCTGGGCTTGCCAAGCTGCTGAAGTAGAGGGTCTCTGCTCGAGCAACTCGTGTGGGAACCTTAGGAAGAAATCTGCTGCCGCTGCGCAAGACACGAACTGTCGCAGCTGATATGTCGAACAGGCAGGTGTATGATGGCACCTGAGAGCTCGACCGCAACCTCATCAAGGTACTCGTCGCATCACATCCATTTACACCCTGCGTTCAGCTCTCCTCTGGCGGAGATGCCGAAGGGGCGGGCGGCTCAGCCGGCGGGACCTCGTTGCGGGTTCCACTGGTTTTCTTTGCCTTCAAGGTGAACTTTGAGAATGGCGGTGCAGCGTCCTTGCGATTGCCGCCGGACCATCCGCGGTCAGTGCTTTTGTTCTTGAATGGCCGGGGCGATCGGTTGGTTTGTTTCTGACTCCTCATGACTGGCAACGCATCCTGTTGTTCTGCTGCACCTCATGCCACGGCAATCACCGCGCTCTCCGCCGTGGGGAGTAACGGATGCAGCTCGGGATTCTTGAATCCGGCTTCCGCCAGCATTCTCTGATACTCGGCAAAGGTGTAGGCATCGCCCTCTGGTGTGGTGCCGAGCATCACCAGGCTGAAAGTGGCAACGGATGGGGGAGTGATGCGGTCGTCGTTGGGTATGAACTCCACGATCACCACGCGGCCTCCGGGGCGGAGCGCGGCGTTCACCCGGCTCAGGAAGCGGGTGCAGTCGGCGATGTTGAAATGGTGCAGGAAGTTTGGCACCAGCACGACGTCGTAGTCGCTGCCGAGATCCACCGTGAAGGCATCGCCCACGATCTTGCTGAACCGGCCCTCGAGGCCAGCGGCGAAGGCATTCTCCTCCGTCACGGCCAGCACTGCCTGCCAGTCAAGTGCGACGAGGTGGGTGAGCGGATTCTTGCGAGCGATGGCAATGCCGAACGCGCCGTGGCTGGCGGAGATGTCCAGCACCTTTGTGTCGCGCGAAGGATTCAGCGGCACCAGCTCCTCCACGGCCAGCGCAGGTCCTGTCATCATCGGACCCATGGCCCGGGCGAACTCAATCCACACAGGATGATCCGGCGCGGTGGTGCCCTGCTCAGACGCATGCACGCGTCCGCTGCGGATGGTGTCGCTGAGGCCATCGAAGGCGTCCTTGATACCAGGCGCCATGAGGAATCTCACCGCACCGCCCAGGTAGGCAGGAGAGTTTTGATTGAGAAAGAATGCCGAGTCGGGCGTGAGCGAGTATTTCAGTCCTGCCTTCGTGAGGAAACCGAAGATGGTGAGAGAATCGCTGAGAATGCGAATGCCGCGCACTGGGCACTGGCACCGGGAGGCCAATTCTTCCGCCGTGACCTCTGCGTCGCCAATGGCCGTGAAGAGGTCGAGATCCACCGCTGCCTTCAGGGCAGCCGTTCTCTGGAAGGCATTGACCGTTTCGAAGAAGAGGGTGGGGTTCGGAGGTGTGCTGGGCGTGGACATGGTGGAAGGATGTTAGGCGGGATTTCCAGACTGGGCGAGAAAAGTTGATGTCACGTTGCGCGGAAGAAGACAAGGCTCGCGCCGGCGTGAGGGAACTGAAATCCTGCTTGCTTTCCATCAGGTGTAAGTTGGATGCAAGTGAGGTCACATTTGGTCGTTTCCGTTCCACGCAATCCTTGCGCCCAGCTCATGATCACCATTGCACGCATCCTCCTTTACACTGCCTTGCTCAGCACGTCGATTCCATCGGCGGCACACTCCGCGGATCGCACCACTTCCCCCAACGTGGTCGTCATCTTCTGCGATGATCTTGGCTACGCGGACATCGGTTCATTTGGGGCGAAAGGATACACCACGCCCAATCTCGACCGTCTTGCGAAAGAGGGTGTGCGGTTTACGAATTTCCACGTGAGTCAGGCTGTGTGCTCCGCCTCCCGAGCCGCACTCATGACGGGCTGCTACAACAACCGCATCGGCATCCATGGTGCGCTGGGACCAGGTTCGCAGATTGGCCTCAGCAAAGACGAGATGACCATGGCGGAACTCTTCAAGCAGAAGGGCTATGCTACCGGGATGGCGGGCAAGTGGCATCTCGGGGATGCCAGGCAATTCCTGCCGGTGCACCACGGCTTCGATGAATATCTGGGGCTGCCGTACTCCAATGACATGTGGCCTTATCATCCGGAGTTCGTGAACACGAAGCCCGATTCGAAGCAGACGGATGCGAAGAAAGGTGACGAAAAGAAGAAACGCCGTGGATTCCCGCCGCTCCCGATGATCGAAGGGGACAAAGTCATCGATGCTGAAGTCACGCCGGAGGAGCAGGAGCAACTGACCACCCAATACACCGCGCGCGCGGTGGACTTCATCGGAAGGAACAAGGACAAGCCCTTCTTCTTCTACCTGGCGCACTCCATGCCGCACGTTCCGCTCTACGTGAGCAGCAAGTTCAAGGGCAAGTCGCAGCGGGGAGTCTTCGGAGATGTCATCATGGAGATCGACTGGTCCGTGGGTGAGGTGATGAAGGCGCTGGAGAACGCCGGTATTGAAAAGGAGACGCTCCTCATCTTCACAAGTGACAATGGCCCGTGGCTCTCCTACGGCACGCACGCGGGCTCCGCGGATCCTCTGAAGGAAGGCAAGGGGACCTCATGGGAGGGCGGCATCCGCGTACCCTTCGTGGCACGGTGGCCTGGAAAGATACCGGCGGACTCCGAATGCCGTGAACCGGCCATGACCATCGATCTCCTCCCCACCTTTGCAAAGATCATCGGTGCATCCCTGCCTGATCACAAGATTGATGGACTGGACATTGGTCAGATGCTGGAGCATCCCCGCGAGGCGAAGTGCCCACACCCATTCTATTTCACCTACTACGCGAACAACCAGCTTCAGGCGGTGATGGGAGGACAGTGGAAATTGATGCTGCCTCATGGCTATCGCACCCTGGCGGGAAAGGCCGGTGGCGAGGGCGGCAAACCCGTGCCATACACGAATGCCAGGGCGGAACTGGCACTCTACGATCTCTACAACGACGCGGGAGAGACCATGAACGTGGCGGACAAGCATCCCGAGATTGTGGCTCGCCTGCAGGGATATGCCGAGCATGCGCGCGAGGATTTGGGTGATTCCCTCCAGCAGAGGGCAGGAACCGGCACGCGTGAAGTGGGCCGGGTGGTGAAACGAAAGTAGCCCTCCGTGCCCTCGGCGCCATGCCTGGGCCGCCGCAGATGCCGCATACGACATTCTGAAAGAACGCCTCACAAACAGGCTTTGTGATTGTCCAAATATCACGTCCCCGCGTGATTCTTCTGGGTAGCCGCATGAGCGTTCCGCACTCCATTGCTTTCGTCCTGGCATTGCTCCCCCTTGCAGAGGGTGCTGCACAATCCGCTCCGCCCACGAAGGTCGAGTTCAACCGGGATGTGCGGCCCATCCTTTCGGACAAGTGTTTTCATTGCCACGGCTTTGACAGCAAGAAGCGTGAGGCTGGACTGCGACTCGATGTACGGGAGGATGCCATCAAGGATGGCGCCATCGCCCCCGGTAACCTGGTGAAGAGTGAGGCCATGGTCCGCATCCTGAGCACGGATCCGGATGAGCACATGCCGCCGGCAAAATCCAAGCTCGGTAGTCTCACTCCTGCTGAGGTGGATGTTCTCAAGCGATGGATCGAGCAGGGCGCGGAATACGAGGCACACTGGGCTTTCATTCCAGTGCGGAAGCCGGAGGTCGGAGCGCGGAGTGCGGAGAGTGCTTCGCCGATGGACGATATCGTGGCGAAGGGACTGGCGGAGCGCGGACTGAAGTTTCAAAAGGAAGCGACACCCGAGACACTCATCCGCCGCGTGAGTTTTGATCTCACCGGCTTGCCTCCATCACCTGCGGATGTGGAGAGGTTCAAGGACGCCTATGTAAAGTCCCCGGAGCAGGCCTATGGTGCGCTCGTTGATCAGTTGCTCGCCTCGCCCCAGTATGGCGAGCGCATGGCAGTGGACTGGCTGGATGTGTCGCGCTACTCGGATAGCTATGGCTTCCAAGTGGACCGCGAACGGGATGTGTGGATGTGGCGCGATTGGGTGATCTCCGCCTTCAATCGCAACCTGCCCTTTGATCAGTTCGCCACCTGGCAGATCGCGGGTGACCTCCTGCCGAACGCCACGGACGAGCAAATCCTCGCCACCGCCTTCAACCGCCTGCACCAGCAGGAAAGTGAGGGCGGCAGTGTGGAGGAGGAGTACCGCGTGGAGTACGTGGCGGATCGCGTGCAGACCTTCGCCACGACCTTCCTCGGCCTCACGTTCGAGTGCTCGCGCTGCCACGATCACAAGTTTGATCCCATCTCGGTCCAGGATTATTACGGGTTGTTTTCGTTGTTTCAGAATATTGATGAAGCGGGTCTCTATTCTTTTTTCACCCCATCGTCGCCAACGCCCGCGCTGATGCTGATGGATGACGCTTCCAAGAATCAGATGAGTGTCCTCAAGGCGAAGGTGGAGGAACTGGAGAAGAAAAGTGCCAGCCTTCGCCAGTCCCGTCATGCCGTTTTTGAGGCATGGCTCGCGGGCGGAGACGCTGGGAAGACTGCCGCGGTGCCAGATGAAATGGGGCGGTATCGCTTCGACGAGCTGGCGAAGGGCAATACCCTCGCCAATGACGTGAAGGCAGACCACCCCGCAAAGGTCAAAGGCGAAAACAAGCTGGTGCCGGGCCGGGACGGCCAGGCGATGCTTTTCACCGGCGACGACGCGGTGGATCTTCCCTTTGGCAACTTCAAGCGGCAGGAACCTTTCAGCATTGCACTATGGATGCAGACGCCCGACTTGAAGGATCGCGCGGTGGTGTTTCACCGTTCCCGCGCCTGGACGGATGCGGCCAGCCGTGGCTATGAACTGCTCATCGAAGACGGCAGGCTGAAGTGGTCGCTGATTCACTTCTGGCCCGGCAATGCCATTTCTATTCGTGCCAGGCAGCCAGTTCCCGTGAAGCAATGGATGCACGTCTCGGTTAGCTATGATGGCTCCAGCCGTGCCGATGGCTTGAAGATCTATGTGAATGGGAAGCTTGCCGAGGTGGATGTCATTCGCGATGGTCTCACAAAGGAAATCACCGGCGGAGGAGGGGACAACATCGCCCTGGGTGAGCGTTTCCGCGACAAGGGCTTCAAGGGTGGGATGATTGACGATTTCCGCGTGTTCAATCGCGAGGTGACACCGCTGGAGGCTGCCATGTTGCACGCTGGAAAGGGCATTGATCTCCCGGGGGACAAGGCCGCTCTGCAGGCCTACTACCTCGCCACGGCAGATGAGGAGTGGAAGAAGCATCTTGAAGCATTGAAGGCTGCTCGTGCGGCGGTGTATCGGGTGCAGGACGCGGCGAAGGACATCATGGTAATGCGGGAGCTTCCTGAACCAAAGACGTCGTATGTTCTTTTCCGCGGAGAATACAATCAGCGCCGCGATGTGGCCCCACCTGCCACGCCGTCGGCGGTGCCACCATTCAGCAAGGAGCCGCCCAAGAACCGTCTCGATCTCGCAAAGTGGCTCACCAGCGCGGAGAATCCACTCTTTGCCCGTGTCGCGGTGAACCGCATCTGGCAGAGCATCTTTGGCCGGGGGTTGGTAAAGACATCGGAAGACTTTGGCAGCCAAGGTGAGCGCCCCTTTTATCCTGAGCTGCTCGACTGGCTCTCGTGGCACTTCCGTGAGAGTGGCTGGGACGTGAAGGGATTGATGAAGACCATCGTCATGTCCCGCACCTACCGGCAGGACAGCTTTGGCGGCGTCCAGATCATGGCGGATGATCCCGAGAATGCCTGGCTGGCGCGCGGTCCAAGATTCCGACTGCCTGCGGAGATGATCCGTGACAATGCCCTCGCGGCGGCCGGATTGCTCAAACAGAAGCAAGGTGGTCCGCCGGTGCGCCCCTATGAAATGAGCGAGGCCTTCAAG
>JAEYUU010000709.1 GCA_023429545.1 Verrucomicrobiota bacterium | reverse complement strand
GCGGATGAGGGGTGCCTGGTGAGTGAGTTGCGCCTGCCTGTGGCGCCGGCGTAAGTTTTGGTCCCACGTGGCCGGAGCCTTTTCTTGGCGACGAGGGGCTCGGTGACAAAAGAAAACGGGAGCCGTCGCGGCTCCCGTCTCTCTCAAGTATATGTATGCTCCGATTCGGATCAGGCTGCTTCCGCGAATTCCATCATGCGGCTGAGTTTTTTCACACCGAGTTCAATGCGGGTCTTGATGGTACCGAGCGGGACGGAAAGGTGCGAGGCGATTTCGCGCTGGCTCAAACCATCGACGAACGTCAGCTTCACCGCGATGCCCTGGTTGGGCGGCAGTTCTTCAATCAGATCATTCAGCTCGTGCTGGCGAATCTCGCGATCCACCACATTGGGCCGGTGCTCGGGAAGGTCAGAGGGGGCGGTCTTCTCGAAGCGGGTCGTGGCGGCCTGGTAAGCAAGCTTGCGGCGCACGCGGTCAAGGGCGCGGCGACGGGCCACGATGATGAGCCAGCCGAGGAGTTGCCCTTTTTCCGAGGAGAAGGAGGAGGCCTGCTGCCAAAGTTGAACAAAGACGTCTTGCAGGACTTCTTCGCCGTCGGCTTCATTATCGAGCACACGCATAATCACACTGCGCAGCACCTGGCGGTGACGGCGATAGAGGATTTCAAGAGCTCTGGCGGACCGGTTCTGGGCTACCTCGACCATGAGATCAGCGTCGGAGGGGCCTTCAACAGGGCTGGGGATGGTGTTCTTTTTCATGAATGTGATGGTGCGTTGTTCGGAAAATGAATGCTTTCGTTGGCATAACAGGTGCAGGGTTCGTGCCTCTCCTCCATGTATTATCGCAATAGGCTTATTGTGAGTGGTTTATGAAAAAAGCGCATCCCATTACCCGCCAGGATTTACGTGCAAAAAGTCTGAACCCCGAAGGAGCGTGTGTGCAAAATGCACACCTTCTCTAAAGAGGACGGATGCCATAATGGGAACGCCGCGCGGGTGCTCTCCCGCACGGCGCTGCAAGTAACCGGGACTGAGTGTTTCAACCTAGCGGGTACCGCTCTCCACCGAGCTGCTACTGCCTCCTGAGGTACGACCGGTGCTGGTACCACTGGTACCCGTGGAGCCGGTCCCCGTCGACGTCGTCCCTTTGGCATTCGGATCCACGTTGGTCCCGCTGCTGTTTAACTGATTCGGAGTCACGGGCCGTGGCGAGGTGGTCCGCGCATTCGGACCGGTGTTGGTACCGCGGCTATTGAGTTGGTTTGGCGTGGCTGAGCCGGACGCTCCCGTGGCATTGGGATCAATACTGGTGCCGCTGCTCGTCCGCTGGTTGGGCGTGGCGGTGGTGGCTCGCTGATTGGTAGTAGTGCCTGAGCCAGAAGCATTGGTTTGACCAGAGGCAGCAGAGTTGCTCGTTCCGCTACGAGGATCTACGATCACGGTAGTACCTGTTCCCTCTAGGACCGTGGACGCTGAGCCACTGCCATTGCTGGAACTCCCCCTCCTGTTGCTTTGGGTTGTCGGAACGGACGATGACGAATCTGCCGAAGATGAGGCTGGGCTGATGATAGTGCGCTGGCCAGTCGTGCTGGACGGGGCTAGGCCGGAGCGGTTTTCGCCAGTCACGTTGGCCGCCGCGCGAGCACGCTCTTCCATGGTGAAAATGGCGGGATCGAGGGCCACGGCTCTGCCATCCATGGTCATCATCTGCCCCGTGGGGATGAGCCATGTCTGCCCATCAAAGCCGGTGATCATGCCATTGGGTGCGATGCGTAGCACCTGTTCTTGTGTGACACGGGTGGGCACACCGTTTTTGATGATGTATACCGAGCCATCCTTCATGGCAAAGCCATCAGGCAACGCGGAAGGCGAGACAGTTGTCGCAGGGGGCTGAGGCTCTGTAGTCGCGGTGACAGGGGCGCCGGGTGGGGGGCTTTGTTGAAAGGGGAGTGCCTGACGACGGGCCAGGTTTGGAAGGGCGAAGCAGGCTGCGGACACAATTAACACTGGGATGGTTTTCATGGGGGCAGGGGATAAAGGCAGGCGCATCATCTTGCGCGTTGCGGGGTTTGCAGAGGTTTGTCCCGGCGCTCACAACCCCGGAACAGGCGCGAAGGGGAAAGGTCCCTCGTCCAAGGATCAAATCGTGTTGCGGCCTCTATTTGCGCTGGCTTCTTCCAGTGTAATTACAAGCAGCGGGTCTTTGCCGTTGTAAAGTGCAACGCGCTCGCTCGAACCGGTTCAATGATCGGCGTGCTTCATGAACGCCTGCTGTCGACAATGCTGATTGGTCATCACAGTTGGTTCACACACGCGCCGGTCGTTTCAATGGCGCTGAGGTTGCCCAAGGTGGTGACGGCGATCTGTTCCATCGCTTCCCTGGTGAAAAATGCCTGGTGCCCGGTGAGCAGGACGTTCGGGAATGTCGTGAGGCGCATGAACACATCATCCGGAATGATTTCGTGCGAATGGTCGCTGAAAAAGAGTTTCTCCTCCTCCTCATAAACGTCCAGGGCGAGTCCACCGAGAATGCCGTTCTTCAAAGCCGTGATGACGGCGGATGTATCGATTAGTGCACCGCGTCCTGTATTCACCAGCAATACGCCGCGCTTCATCAGCGCGAGGCTGTCCGCATTTACCAGGTGCCTGGTCTCCGGCGTCAGCGGGCAGTGGAGGCTGATTACATCACTCTGAGGCAGCGCTTCCTGGAGCGGGAGATAGGGGGCGCCGAGGGCTTGCAGTTCCGGATTGTGATACTTGTCCACGGCGATGATGCGGCAACCAATGCAATGCATGATGCGCGCAAAGAGCGTGCCGATTTTGCCCGTGCCGATGACCGCCACGGTCTTCCCTGCGAGGTCGAACCCCATCAGTCCGGCAAGTTCAAAATTGCCCTCGCGAACGCGGTTGTACGCCTTGTGAATGCGCCGGTTGAGCGCGAAGAGCAACGTGACGGCAAACTCTGCCACCGCGTGGGGGGAATAAGCGGGCACCCGTACCACCTTGAGTCCCCGCTCGCGTGCCCTGCTGAGGTCCACATTGTTGTAACCCGCGCAGCGCAGCGCGATGACTTTGACTCCGAGGTCCGCGAGCGCATCCACCACGGGAGCGTTCACTCGGTCATTAACGAAAACGCACACGGCATCCTGCCCCCGCGCAAGGCTGGAGGTTGATTCATCGAGCCTGACCGGCAGGAATTTGAGATGATGGGCTGCCTGAACGTTTGCGGCGTTCAGGAATTCCTCATCATAACTCTTGCTGCTGAACTCGACGGTCTTCATACGCGGCATGATAGTGACATGTAAACTGCAAGCGACGAAACAATTCGGCTGGGCAGGAACCTCGGCCGGGTCTGTCGTGAATAGTTTGTCACGTGCATGGGAGGACATTGAACAGAGAACTGACGCCCCACGCGGACGGATCGAAAAGTTGCCTGCGGGATGCGGAGTTGCTCCCACGCATAGCACACGGAACTTTATCGAAGGTGTGAATGCTGGCGTGTTCCAGTCTTACTGGCATTGGAGTTTGGTATTACCCGCCCTCGAAGATTTCCTCACGACTAGTCGTCGGTTGGCACCGCTCATGCTTATCACGTCCCAAGCGGCTGGCACAGTCGTCACACGTGAACAACAACCCGAAAGGATCCAACGAATGAAATTCATCTCCCGAATGAAATCAGGCAAACTAGCAGCAGCAGGTCTTGCGCTCGCCATTGCGGCGCTCATGACACCCGCACCCGCAACCGCCGGTGAGGTCAGCGCGAAAGGCACCACGGTCGTCACTCCCCCGGTGGAAGAAAAGCCCTTCATCACTGGCAATCTATCCCTCTTCTATGACACCCACTTCATCTCCTACGGCCAGGACGTCTGGGGAGTGGGCAATGACTGGGGGGAGTGGTTCTTCCACCCATCCATGGAACTCGATTTCCAGATCACGGATTCCCTCCAGTTCTATGTGAACGTGTGGGCAGACGTGAACGATCAGATCGAGGGTGACATCGGCGATTACGTGCAGGAAATCGACGTCAACGTCGGCTTCTACTACACTCTGGACAAGTTCAAGTTCCAGCTCGGCTACGGCTCCTGGAACTACGCTTCCCAGACTGAGCACATCATCGACGGCAAGGTGACCTACATGGACGGCCTCATCAATCCGTTCGTGGCGGTTCATGGTCGCGTGGGCATCGATCTTCCCGGATATGACGAAGGTGTCGTGGCTCAGGTTGGTGTGGCTCCCTCCACTACCC
>JAEYUU010000562.1 GCA_023429545.1 Verrucomicrobiota bacterium | reverse complement strand
ACCAAGACCCTCACGCTCACCGGCGGCCAGTTCACCCCGGATGTGAAAGTGACCTTCGACCACCTCGTGCTGTGCCTGGGCGCGGATGTGGATGTGAGCCGCATCCCGGGCATGGCGGAGCATGCCTACCTCATGCGCAATGTGGGGGACGCCATGAAGCTGCGCGCTTCCATCATCTCGCGCATGGAGGAGGCCAATCTCATCTCTGATGATACGACCCGGCGCAAGCTGCTGAGTTTCGTGATCGTGGGCGGCGGCTACTCCGGGGTGGAGACCGCGGGCCAGATCATGGACCTGCTGCACAGCGTGGCAGAGTTCTACGAGAACATCAAAGCGGAGGACTTCAGCGTGACACTGATCCACAGCGGGGAGCACCTGCTGCCGATGCTCAGCACCTCCCTCGCCACGTACACGGAGAAGAAGCTGGCGGACATGGGGGTGAAGCTGATGCTCAAGCAGCGCGTGCGCTCCGTGACGGCGCGCTTCGTGGTGCTGGAGGATGGCACCAAACTGGAGGCGACCAACGTGGTGTGCACCGTGGGGAATGCGCCCCATCCCCTGATTGTGCGACTGGGCACGCAGCGGGCGCTCACCGTGGAGCGGAACAAGGTGCTGGTGAATCCCACCGGCCAGGCGCTGGGGCAGACCCATGTGTGGAGCGGCGGGGACTGTGCCAGCTTCCCCAAGGCCGGCGGCGGGAGCTGTCCGGAAACGGCACAGTTCGCCTACCGGCAGGGCATCATGATCGGCGACAACATCGCCCTGGCCATGAAGGGCCAGAAGCTCAAGACCTTTGACTTCAAAGGACTGGGAGAGCTGGCCTCCATCGGCCATCGCAGCGCCGTGGCGAACATGATGGGCTTCAATTTCTCTGGCGTCCTCGCGTGGTTCATGTGGCGCACGGTGTACCTGATGAAGCTGCCGGGGCTGGACCGGAAGCTGCGCGTGATGACGGAGTGGACCTTCGACCTCTTCTTCCCGCGCGACATCAACCTGCTGACGCCGCAGTACTCCTCCCCCATGGAGGAGATGCACTTGGAGGCAGGTGACGTGCTTTTCCTCAGCGGTGAGCCGGCCCAGTCCTTCTATGCCGTGAAGCACGGCCGGGTGAACATCACCGATGAGCACGGCGAAGTGGTGAAATCCGCGACCAAGGGCGACCACTTCGGCGAGCGCGCCCTGCTGGGCGACCGCATCTGGCGCTTCAACGCCACCGCCATCGAGCCCACCACCCTGGTGGCCATCAGCGCGCGAACGTTCGACAAGCTGGTGTCCTCCATCGGCTCACTGAGCAAACTCTTCAAGCGGACCGCGGAGACGTATGACCGGCCGCAGGACATCGAGCATGTGCTGGCCAAGCTACCCCAGCGCTGCCGCAGCGGCACCGCGCGCGACCTGATGATCACCGACGTGGCCGTGCTGCGAGAGGATGGCATGCTGCACGAGGCACTCGAACTCTTCCAGAAAGAGCGGCACAGCACCTACCCCGTGGTGGATGCGGTGGGGCATATCCGGGGCCTCCTGCGCCGTGGAGATTGCTATGAATGGCTGAAGCACCACGTCATGGATGAAAAGGCGCGCCTTCGCGACCTTTCGCTGCACCAGCCTCTCTTCATCGACCCGGACATGCCGCTGCCTGACGTCTTTGAAACGCTCATCCGCACCGGCGCCAGCAAGGCGGTGGTCAGCGGAGCCGACCACAAGTTGCAGGGCATGCTCACCCTGTACGACCTGCTCACCTGCCCGGTGACCCCGGAGTCCTCACTTGAGTCCCGTCTCGCAGTACCTGCGATGTAGTCTTGCCACCGGGCGAATGCAGGGCGAAACATCACGCCCGGCGGCCCAAGCCGGTTTCCATCCATGCTTGCTTATTACCTGCACGACCTCAGCCCAGAAATCATCAAGTTCAGCGAAAAGCTCAAGGTCCATTGGTACGGACTGGCCTACGTGCTGGGATTCTACTGCTGCTACCTGGTGATGGTGCGCCTGGCGAAGAAGGGCTATGGCTCCCTCAAGCCGGAGGAGGTGGGAGACTTCATCACCTTCGCCGCGCTCTTCGGCGTGGTGCTGGGCGGCCGGCTGGGCTACATGTTGTTCTACAATTTCGATGGCCTGCTGAGCGATCCTCTCTCCACCTTCAGGTTGTGGGATGGCGGCATGTCCAGCCACGGTGGCATCGCAGGACTGGCGCTGTTCTCCCTGTGGTACTCACGACGGCACAAGATTTCCTGGACGGGCATCGGGGACAATCTTGTGGTGGGTGCGCCACTCGGCATCCTGTTCGGTCGAATGGCGAATTTCATCAATGGCGAACTCTACGGGCGGGCCACCAATGTGCCTTGGGCCATGAAGTTCCCAACCGAGCTCGTCCAGGAGCCCGACATGCGGCACATCACACCGGCCGACCTTGGCATCATGGTGGAGGGAAACGTCTTCCCCCGGCACAGCAATGAGATCGTGGAGCTGGCGAAAAGCACGCCGGATGGCCTCGCCAAGCTGCAGGAGGTCCTGACCCCACGGCACCCCTCCCAGCTCTATGAGGGGGCGCTGGAGGGTCTCTTTCTCTTTCTGGTGCTGTACTTCGTGCGTACGAAATTCAAAAATCTCCCGAACGGCGTGCTCACGGGGCTGTTCTTCATCATCTATGCCACGTGCAGAATCTCGGTGGAGAACCTGCGAGAGCCAGATTCCGAATTGATCATGGGCATTACCAAGGGCCAGTTCTACTCGATTTTCATGATCCTCATCGGTCTGGCCTTCCTGGTCTTCGGCTTCAAGCGGGGCAAGCGATCCACCCCCCAGCAAGCGGGCTGACACTTGGGACTCCCGCGGAGCGTATGGCGTATTGAGCGAAATGCACCGGCGGTTGGTCTGAGAGTGACCGTCCGGATCCGGTGTGTTATGTTTTTCACGTCATGAAGCCCCACCTCCTGCTCCTGGCCTCTCTGTGCCTGCTGCCGTCCGGTCTCCGTGCCGAGGCGACGCCAAAGGCAGAGCACACGGACTTCGTCCGCTTCCAAGAAGACAAGAAGGGCGCACAGCTCCAGACCGCGATCGCG
>JAEYUU010000523.1 GCA_023429545.1 Verrucomicrobiota bacterium | reverse complement strand
CTCAGCCACTCTGGCGCAGGCGCCGCGTTCGAAGGCAATCGCGAACAGGGCTGCGGCACAAGATACAGTCGCCTTGCAACTCGGCCTCGAAGTAAAGGAACTGACCAACCGGCACCGTTTCGAAGCGCGACTGCCATCTTCCATGTCAGGCGTCGTCATTTCCAAGGCCGAGTTCCAGGGCAAACCGTTGCCCAAAGTCAGCGCCGGAGATGTGCTGCTGCAAATCAACGGAACCGTGGTCGCCACACTCGCCGACACCCAAAAGAGTTTCAAGGACCTTCCCAAAGGCAGGGCGGTGATGATGAAGCTCTGGAGAAATGGAAGCCAGGCTTTTGCCACCGTCGAAAAACTATGACAGATCGCCGACCAATTTCGCGGCATACGAAGGCGCTGATGCTCGTGGCAGCGTCCCTTGTTGCATCCTCAACTCCCAGCCATGCACAGGATTGGGTGGCAGGACCGCCTCCTCCGCCATTGAAGCTGACGCCCCCCATGACATCGGCGCCAGGACTCCTTCGCTGGCTCGGAAGCCCGCAACATCGTCCCATCGATGAAATCACCAAAACCGCGTGGACTTCGGACTCGCGACGGCTCTTCGCCTCATCGGACCATGGCACGCCCATCCAGTGCTGGAAACCCACGCCCGATGGCACCGCGCTAGAACTTGAGGGCACTCTTTCCGCGAAAGCGCGGTGGTGTCTCTCATCCGATGGAAAATGGCTGTTTGCGTGGTGCCCTCAGAATCCCAACGGCTCCATGTCCCGCATGCAATTGCATCGTGCAGACACGCTGGAAGGCGTTTGGTCGGCGGGCGATGCTTATCGAAATGGAGTTTTGGACTGCGCCTTTTCTCATGACGGGAAGCTCCTGGCGGTGGCAGCGAGCATCAGCGGTTCCGGCTTCGGACCGTTCGACATCGTAGTCGATATCATCGAGACGGCTTCCGGAAAGCGTATCCGCAGACTCAGGCCGAGATCGGGTTGGGAATTTTCAAACATGCCTTCGCCTGGAAGTTTCCTGTTTGCAAGGGACGCGCTCATCCTCGGACCCACCTATGACGAAGAAGATCGCATGCAACGCGTTCCCTTTTCGACTTGGCAGCCAGAGACTGTCAGTGACCCGCTTGTTCCCGGGTACGGCTATGAGGAAGGCCATGCAAAGATGGTCATCAGCAACGACGAACGATGGCTGGCGGCATGGAATCGTGCTTGTTATGAAGTACTGGAATTATCCGGAGGCAAATATGTGCATCGCTTTGACGGTCGAGGTCCCGCAACCGCATTCAAGGGCCACGGCATCAGGACGGTTTCCATCTCCCCCGACAACACCACGCTCATCGTTTCCGGGAGCGGCATGATGAAAGTCATCCGTCTGCAGGATCGCAAGGTGCTGACCCAGTCCGAAAGCAACTGTTTGTGCGGCATGTTCAGCCCCGACCAGAGGATGTTCTGGAAAACATGCGTTCCCTTCATTCCTGTGAATCCTCGCACCTGGGAACCATTGCCGGAGCGCTTTCCGGGTCATCGTGAACCTGTGGCGGACCTGTACTTCAGCCCGAATGGCAGGCACTTGGTAAGTTCAGATGGGAACAGGGCATTCTTGTGGGATACCAGTGCAGACGCGCAACCGCATGAGCTAAAGTCTCCACGCTCGGGCTCGTGCATGCAGAGTCCCTCATGGAGTTTGGACGGCAGTGAGATTTGGGTGGGCGACGGACGGGACTTTATCAGGTTCCGACTCAGCGATACACCCCAGAGCACACAGCCTTTCGTTGGCTCCTTATTGTATGCGACCCATGGGGCGCAGGAAGTGGAAGGAAACTGGCGGCAGTACATCCATGTGGCGCCGCGTTCGGGAGCCTGCCTCACCCTCCAGGAGATTGCGGGTCGGCTCGATATGGTCTCCACGCTTCGGGTGGAGTTGCGGCGGCCAGACCGACCCGAGGTAGTAAAAAGGGTCGAGTTGGAGCCAGAATCACAATACTTGCAGCCAATCAGTTTCTCCGAGGACGGCAATGAATTTTTCTACAGTGAGCAGAAGAGCCTCGCCGCCTATCGCCTTTCCGATGGAACTCAACGGCGGCCTGCGACCGCGCTGCAAGGACGATATGCCGGCCGAATCGGCGACTCTGGGCCGCTCATTCTTATCGACACAGAGGTGATTACCCTTGTCGAGCCATCCACATTCCGGGTTCTTAAAGAAATTCGCGCACCGCACAAAGTGCGGTTCAGCCGATATGCACGTAACGTGCAACCTTCCGTAACTCCCGATGGGCGCTGGCTGCTCTGCAAGGCCATCGTCGGATTTCCACATTTTGCGGTTCTGGTTAATCTTGAAGATGGCACCACGTGCAAGGTGCTCCCTTCCATTGACCAATCATTCACCTGCGCTAGATTTTCTCCAGACAGTCGCAGAGTCGCTGTAGGCTACACCGGAGGCGCGATCGGACTCTGGGATCTGGAGGCTCTGGCTTCCACAGGGGTGGACCCGTCCCAGCTCATCGAATCCCTGCGCACTTCAGCGTCGGCGTCGCCATCCGCACCCCCGGTACAACGAGCGAGAAGCACTGGCGCCTGGCAAAATGAAGGCTGGCCACCGCACGGGTTTTCGCTGGACGTGGGTGAGGACCTTGCATTCACGAACGAGGGCGGGGTTTTTTCCCTCGAAGGCCAATGGAATGTGGGCGGCCTGACAATCAATGAGAACGCCCCATCCTTGAAGGGCATGCGCTCCAAAATCGTGGCAGATCCTGCAATCGTAAAACCCATGCGTCCTGCGCGCGGGGAGTTGGTGAAAGCGGATTTGGAGCTCGAAGCAGAGGGAGGAGCGGTACGCATTTATCGGCAGGTCAACGTGGGTTCCTCCGGCGCCATCCGGTGGCTGGACTATTTACAGAACCTTCAGGACCAGCCAATCTCGCTGAAAATTCCATACACATCCGCCTTGGGCGGGGGGCTGGATGCGCTCCGTACACGGGCAGGTCTGCCCCCCCGAGCGGATTCGAGCGGCCGGCTGTTGTTAGGAGAAAGGAATACCGCCCTTGGCATGGTCACCACTCACGACGGGACCACTCGGGGAATGGGCCTTTGCTATTCGTCGGAGGAACCACGCTTGGTGCCTGATGTACGATGGGACGAGGCGGGCCAGAGCGTCATCACGGAATGGACCGTTTTGCTGGAACCCCACGAACGCTGCGCTCTGGTTCAGCAGTTCGAGGTGAAACCTGCGCAGCAAGGCCTGGCCGGTGTGGGTGTCCTGCCCGCCCTTTCCGTCAAAGAATTGCGTGACGTCAATGTCCTTCTTTGGAAACCCCACCTGCTGAATTTCAGCACCACGAAATATGACGATACAGACCTGAACAATCTGGCCAAGCGCACCAGACTCTCTCCCGAAGGCAACATGAAAGACAGCAGGGGATTCTGGTTCAGACCACCCGTTCCAGATGCCTCTGGTCCAAGCATGGAACTGGGGGCTGACCGGGTATTCGAACTGTGGATGCAGGACTGGCCGGCTTCATTTTTTAACATAGCCCAGCTTCCTGACACGCCTGGGAGTACAAGCCCCCGCTATGTGAAGGAATGCACGGCCGTCGATGGCACGC
>JAEYUU010000503.1 GCA_023429545.1 Verrucomicrobiota bacterium | reverse complement strand
GGACAAGGATCTCGCGGGAAAGAGCGCTGCCGGGCCCTACGGCGACTGGATTCACGAACTGGATCGCAGCGTGGGCCTCATCCTGGAGACGCTGGAAAAGAAGGGGGTGGCGCAGAACACGCTCGTCCTGTTCACAAGTGACAACGGCGGCGTGTTCAAGCCGCAACGCGACAGTGTGCAGACGCAGGCCTTCAAAGCAGGGTTGAAGGTGAACGGTGCCTTGCGAGGTGGAAAGCATGACGTGTGGGAAGGCGGATTCAAGGTTCCCTTCATGGTGCGCTGGCCCGGGCAGGTGGCGGCCGGCACCACGTCGAATGAAATGATAAGTCTTGCGGACATCCTGGCGACCACCGCAGACATTGTGGGCGAACCACTGCCGGCTCCAGACAAGGCGGCGGAGGACAGCCGCAGCTTCCTTGCCGCGCTGAAGGGCAGCGCTCCATCCCCCGTGCGGGACCACATCATCGTTCACAGCTCGGATGGCGTGTATGCCATACGCAAGGGGCCGTGGAAATGGATCGAAGGCGTTCCGGCAGCGGGGATCAAAGCCGCGGCGCAAAAGGCAAATGGTCCCCAGTTTCGCCCCCAGCTTTACAACACGAAGGACGATCCTGCTGAGGAGCGTGATGTGAGCGAGGCGCATCCAGAGGTGGTGCAGGAGTTGCGTGCGTTGCTGGTGCGGTATCGTGATGGCGGCTACAGCCGTGAACTTCCGCCGGTGGTGGTGAAGGCGGCGGAGAAGATCGTCTCCCTCGAGAAGACCTCTGGTGCGGCAGTGCTGGAGTCATCCCTGCAGCAGCTTCCGGAAAAACCATGGGCCGCCTCGAAAGAGAACTGGAGCGTGCGTGACGGCGGCATCTGGGGCGCGCAGAAGCCCAAGAACAAGAGCGGTGCAGCCATGCGGGTGCCCGTTGCGCTAACGGATGGCGTGATAGACTACGAGATATCGTTTGATGGAGCCGATCGACACTCCTTGCGCATCGAGTGGGGGAATAAAAAGGGCAGCTTTCGTGTGGAAGTCTCACCGGAAGTGGTGGGCCTGACCAAGAACCCCTCTCCCGGCGAAACCAAGGAAGCTGTGGAGCGCATTGCCCGCAAGCCCCTCAAGCTTTCCCAGAAGACCTGGTATCCCGTGCGCATCACGATGAAAGGCGTGACCGCGACGGTGCAGGTGAATGATGTTGTTATTGAAGGCTCGCATCCCGTGCTGGGTGAAGACAAGACCGCGCTGAACTTTCTCGTGTTTGGTGAGAGTGTCGGATTCCGCAACGTACGGGTGACGAAGTAACCACCGAGCTCCAGACTCTTATCACACCTCATGAAACGTCTCCTGCATCTCTTTCTCCTGGGCGCCTGCACCTTTTGCGCCATCCCGCGGTCCTTGGATGCGCAGTCCCCGCCGTCGAAAGACAAGCTGCATCTCTATCCCCTGATCGGCCAGTCAAACATGGCCGGACGGGGGGTGATTGAGGAGGAGGACAAGCAGCCTCATGCGCGAGTGCTGATGTTCACGAAGGAGCGATCATGGGCGCCTGCGCTGGACCCGCTGCACTTTGACAAGCCCATCGCCGGCGTGGGTCTGGGCACAACCTTTGGCAAGGTCATGGCGGAGGCCAATCCGGGTATCACTATCGGTCTGGTGCCTTGTGCGGTGGGTGGCACGCCGCTGGATCGGTGGCAAAAGGACAAGGATCTCTATGATCAAGCGCTGGTGCGCATCAAGGCAGCCATGAAAGACGGCACGCTGAAAGGCATCCTGTGGCACCAGGGTGAAAGTGATGCGAGCGATCTTGAGAAGTCAAAGAGCTATGCCGCAAGACTTGCCGCAATGTTGCAGGACTGGCGCAAGGACCTCGATGCTCCCGATGTTCCGTTTGTCGCGGGGAAGCTGGGAGAGTTTCTTGCAGAGACTTCCAAGGACGGAAAGCCCTCGCACTGGAAACTGGTCAATGAGCAACTCTCGGAACTGCCAGCGTTGGTGAAGAACACGGCTGTGGTGGATTCATCCGGGCTCAAGCACAAGGGAGATGTCGTACACTTTGACTCGGCCTCTCTGCGCGAGCTTGGCCGACGCTATGCAGCGGCCATGCAAAAACTTCAGGGCCGCGGCGCGGCTGCTTCGGGGAAGAATGCAAATGCAGAAGGAGACTCCCGCGAGATCCGTCAGGTGGAACAGAACGTGGACGAAATGTTCGCCTCGATGGATGAAGTAGTTCGCTGGATGATCACGGCAAGCTGGAGGAAGGGTGAGAAGCCTGGGCAGTCCATCTCCACCGGGAACTTCGTCCGGAACACCTGCACTCTTCCGAACTGCCTCGCAGCGGTGTCCTCTACCCCGGCCAGCGGGCTCTCTTCAACACACCAGGACAGGACAGCCACAACACAGCCATGAAAGCAGCCGCCCATTTTTTCCTTGCCACTGCCATTGTGCTGGTCGGCGCGATGCAGACTTCCGCCGCGGAGCCGGCCCGGAAGCCCAACATCATTGTCTTTCTTGTGGATGACATGGGGTGGATGGACTGCGGCGCTTACGGGTCCAAGTATTATGAGACGCCGAACATGGATCGCTTTGCCACGCGTGGGATGCGTTTCACCGATGCCTACGCCCAGCCATTGTGCTCGCCCACGCGCGCGTGTCTGCTGACCGGCAAGCATGCGGCGCGGCATGGGATCACCACCGCCTCAGGACACCAGCCACCACAGGCGCCGGATGCCAGGATGCTGCCAGAGAGCGCACCGCCCACCCAGCCGATGCTGCTTCCGGAGAGCAGGAACTATCTGGAGCCGAAAGAATACACGCTTGCAGAGGCGTTGAGGGATGCGGGTTATCGCACGGCGCACATCGGCAAGTGGCACCTCGGACTCACCAAACCACACTGGCCGGAGCAACAGGGATTTGACGTAGCCTTCCACTGCCATCCGGATCCTGGTCCGCCCGGAAACTATTTCTCGCCCTATGGTGTGGTAGCAGAGGGAACCCCGACGGCAAAGATCAAGGTGGGCACCATCACCGATGGTCCGCCGGGTGAGTACATCGTGGATCGACAGGCGGCAGAAGCCGAAAAATTCATGGAGGCTAACAAGGATCGCCCCTTTTTCCTGAACTTGTGGTGTTATGGCGTGCACGGTCCTTGGGGACACAAGGAGGAGTACACGAAGAACTTCCAGACCAAGAAGGATCCGCGCAGCGTGCAGGGCAATCCCATCATGGCCTCCATGCTGAAGAGTGTGGATGAATGCTTTGGCCGCATCGTGGATACAGTGGATCGACTGGGCCTCGCGGAGGAAACC
The DNA here is from genome assembly GCA_023429545.1 of Verrucomicrobiota bacterium. Taxonomy (GTDB): domain Bacteria; phylum Verrucomicrobiota; class Verrucomicrobiia; order Verrucomicrobiales; family Verrucomicrobiaceae; genus Roseimicrobium. Next base: position 89 of record JAEYUU010000503.1, on the reverse strand, counting down.
ATCATTGTCTTCAATTCTGACAACGGCGGAAACGTCCACAGCAATCTCCCTGGTGAAGCCAAGACGGAACGAGCGGCAAAGAACAAGGG
>JAEYUU010000487.1 GCA_023429545.1 Verrucomicrobiota bacterium | reverse complement strand
CGGCAGGCCCTTCGGCGCCATTGCTTTTGCCACTCTCGGGTCAGAACGAAACTGGCTGCCTGAGGAAATCATGGAACTCCAGCTCGCGGCCCAGATCATTGCCAACGTGGTCGGCCGTCAGCGTGCGGAGGAGCGCGCCGAGCAGTTGCGCAGCGAGATGACCCACAGTGCCCGTGCGGCAGTGCTTGGAGAACTAGCCGCCGCCCTGGCCCATGAACTGAACCAGCCCCTCACGGCCATTCTCAGCAATGCCCAGGCTGGCCGCAGGTTCATCGCAGGGGATGGCATCAGCCCTGAAGAGATGGGCGCAATCCTCGATGACATCATCCGGGACGGAAAACGCGCCGGTGGAGTGGTCCACAATCTCAGGGCCATGCTGAGCAATGCTCCTGCCACGCACGAGGTCTGTTGCGTGAATGAACTCATCAGGGAGGTTTTTGATTTCACGCACAGCGAGCTGGTGGGCCAGGATATCGAGTGGCAACAAACGCTTGCTCCTTCACTGCCCCGTGTACGGGTGGCTCGCGTGGAGATACAACAGGTGCTCGTGAACCTCGTCATCAACGCCATCCATGCGATGCAGGATGCAGTCCCAGGACGGAGACTGCTTCAAATCCGTTCCGAGGCGGCACCGGGAAGTGTCACGGTGGTCATCCGGGACCACGGTTGTGGCATTCCTCCTGACCAGCTTGAGACCATTTTCAACCCCTTCTTCACCACCAAGCCATCTGGGCTGGGAATGGGACTGGCCATCTGCCGGCGGTTGATCTCCGCCAACCAGGGATCCATCAGAGCCAGCAATCACCCTGATGGAGGAGCAGAGTTTGCATTCTCCCTGCCGATTCTGGATGCCCCTGCCCCGCCGCCCTGACCCGGCGCGTTCCACCAGATCTTGCACGGGGGATTTGCATTATTTCTGCTCTTGTAGCCACGCCTGCACCGATTCATAGGGTGCGGAAAACTGGTCGGGGAGTCATCTTGCTCCCCATTGCAGGTAGGACCTAGGTCTGATGGCTTTCGCAGTCAAATGATCGAAAATGTGAACCTCAAGGAGTGCCATGCCGTCTATTCCGCCACAAATTTATATCATAGACGACGAGTCCGCGGTTCGCACCGCTTATTCACGCCTTGCGCTCTCAGCAAAAATGAAGCCGCTGTCCTTCGCCAGCGTTGATGAGTTCATGAAGGCGGCGGTGCCAGATGAGAACGCCTGCGTTGTATCTGACATCAGAATGCCCGGAACCAGCGGCCTGGAGCTGCCGGGATTGCTCGCGAAGGCGGGTCGCTATCTGCCCGTCATATTCGCCACCGCGCACGATACCGCGGAGACACGGGAGATAGCCCAGCGTGTCGGCGCGGCCGCGTTCTTCCACAAGCCCGTGGATGGGCAGGCCCTGCTGGACGCCATTGCCTTTGCCCTCAGCAAGGAAAAAGCACGTGAAAAGGACCGCGCCCCACTGTGAATCCGAGGCGCCCCGCTGCACACCTGCACGCCCCGCACAGGTGGGAACGTCCACCGCTCCAGGTTCGACCTGTGGCGATCAGAATGGACGACCGTGCTTGAGAACACACCCTTACTATAGGATGACAACAATCAAAACGCTCCGCCTGCGCTCCACGGTCAACGCTCTGCTGCTTGTCCCGTTGCTGGGCGGACTGACCGGCTGCGCCTCTCCATCCAAAACCGCACGCACTCAGAATTCAGGGGGCCCTCGGGACGCCACCGCAAAGTCCATGCAACCAGAATCCACTGCCGGGGCATCCGGCGTTCTCCCCCTTGTTTCTGGAACGGACGCATTCGCAGCGAGGATGATACTCGCCGGAAAGGCGCGGCACACCCTGGACCTCCAGTATTATATCTGGCATGGCGATCAGACCGGCAGGCTGCTCGCAGGAGCCGCGGTCCAGGCAGCGGAGCGTGGCGTGAAGGTCCGCCTCCTGGTGGATGACATGGGCACGGCGGCCAACGATCGCAACCTCCTCATCCTCGACAGCCACCCCAACATCGAAGTGCGCTTGTTCAATCCCATCAGCCTGCGCTCGGCACGCCTGCTGGGCACATTGCTGGACTTCAAGCGCGTCAACCGGCGGATGCACAACAAGTCGTTCACCGTGGATGGCCAGGTTTCCATCGTCGGCGGACGGAACATCGGGGACGAATACTTTGGAGCCGCCGACGCGATGAACTTCGCCGACTTCGACGTCGTGGCCAGGGGACCGGTGGTAGGTGAGGTGGCCCGCTCGTTCGAACTGTACTGGAACTGCGACGCCTCCGTGCCGATCACCAGGGTGAGCCGTGAAACCGTGACGGCAGAAGATCTGAAGCAGGGGAAGAATAACCTGCTCGCACAGCGTGAGATGATGGAGAAGACCCCCTACGCACGGGCGGTCCGGTTCAGCGAACTGGCGGACACTCCGCTGGAAAAAATCTCCTTCCTTCAAGGCCGGGCATTTGTGGTGAGCGACCATCCAGAAAAGGTCGCGACCCGCCCTGACGATGCATCCATGCATCTCGCGCCGCAACTTCGCGGGATTGTGGAGCGCACCAAGGGCGAACTCCTCCTCGTGTCTCCCTACTTCATCCCTGGTAAGAAGGGAGTCGAGTGGTTCACGGGACTGCGCCGGCGCGGAGTCTCGGCCACCGTCATTACCAATTCACTGGCATCCTCAGATGTCGCTGCCGTGCATGCGGGGTACACGCGTTACCGCAAGCCTTTGCTCAAGGCTGGCGTGACCATTCATGAAATGAAGTCCTCCCCACCCCACCCCGGCAGGCACGGCGTCTCCGGCGGCTGATCTTCCCCCAGCTTGACCGGCTCCTCCAAGGC
>JAEYUU010000461.1 GCA_023429545.1 Verrucomicrobiota bacterium | reverse complement strand
CCTTTATGCGGCCATCGTCCAAGAGCAGGACGCCTGAACGCCAGTCAGGGAATGCCGGTGCAATTCCGGCTGGCCGCTCCAATTTTCATCTCTCATACAAAAAGAGAACACGGCGGGCGCCAGCCTGCGCAACGGAGTCTCCAAAACTCTGTGGGACCGGGGAAGCACCGGGACGCCGTGCCAAATCATTGATGATTTGTGATGTGTGATTTTTGATTTCGGTCCGATGCGGCCATGCAAAGGCGCATTGTGATTGCAGACCTCCAATCAAAAATCATCAATCGTAAATCATAAATTTTCCAACTGCGGAATAGCCAAGGGGTAAGGCAGCGGCCTCATAAGCCGCTTACACGCGGGTTCGAGTCCCGCTTCCGCTACCAGTTTCATGGGCTGCTCGATCATCCAGAAGGTCACCCGCCTCGCACGCGGGAGAGCAGGGTGCAACTCCCTGGCGGTCCACCAATCTCAATCGGCCGATCTCATCAATTGCGGGAAGGTTGAGCAACCGCGGAAGTCTCATAAGCTTCCTCATCGTGGTGCGACGCCACGTCCCGCAACCAATTTCATGTCACCACATGCGCCGGTGGCTCGCTAAAGATACGAAGTGGTCCGTAAAACCACTGCCTACCCGGCCAATCAGGGGCAGTACCTGAACGGCGCACCAATTTTATACGGCCTGTTAGCTCAGCCACGAAGAGCAACCGCCTGTCGAGCGGAAGGTCGCGGGAGCAATGCCCGCACAGGCCGCCAATTTCATCCAGCATCCCCTTCGTTTTACTTTATCGCGTGCGAGGGAGCTATCGAACCCGCCTCGTTTGGGACGAGGTAGATGCCCGGGGCAGAACCGGGGCGCGCGACCATATTCTTATCACCGCCTCTCATCACGCTCCCGTGGTCGAAGAGATGAGGCATCCGTCTTCTAAACGGAGATATGCAGGTGCAAGTTGCCGCTTAAAGTTTGAAGACAAGTGAGCGGCTGTCTCGCTTCGCTCGGCTCTGCCGGGAGTACCTTGCGATGTTTTCATTTCAATTGCCCGCTGATGTCAAAGGAGCATGACCGCCTGTTAAGCGGATTGTCGTGGTGCGAGTCCACGGCGGGCAGCCAATTTCTAATCGTTCATTTTGGAGCATGTCCGGCCAGACGAGGACGCGGTCTTGAAAACCGCTGTTCCACTTCGTGGAATTCGGGGTGCGAGTCCCTGGTGCTCCGCCATTTCGTGAGTCCTTCATCACGCCCGCATGGTGCAACAGTCAGCACATCCGACTTTCTATCGGAAAATCCCGGGGCAGATCCGGGTGCGGGTGCCATTTTCAACAGCCATCCATCCTTCACGCCTGATAGCTCAAAAGGAGAGCAACCGGCTCACATCCGGAAGACAGCGGAGCATTACCGTTTCAGGCGACCATCTTATGATTCCCTCTGTAGCTCAATAGTAGAGCACCCGCCCGATAAGCGGAAGACCACGGCGCGATACCGTGTGGAGGGACCATTCCTTTCCCGCTGAATGGCAGAGTCAGTCAATGCGGCCGACTGAAGATCGGCAGATTCAGGTGCGATTCCTGGTTCAGCGACCATTTCGTTTATCCATGCGCCATTGGTGTAGTAGCGAGCACGTCATCCTTCCAAGTTGAGAGTGCCGGGCAGTACCGGCATGGCGCTCCAAATTTTCATTCCCAAAAGCTCCCGAGGTGTAACGAGACTGCACACGGTTCTGCGAAGACCGAGGCTCGAGGTGCAAGTCCTCGCGGGAGCACCACTTTCCCCGATCAATTCCTCCGTGGCAGAGTCAGCAATGCACCGCTCTCGTAAAGCGACCCATGCCGGGGCAGCTCCGGCCGGAGGATCCATTTCGTTTCAACACTCAATTGCCCTGTAGCTCAACCAGTAGAGTGCCCGGCTCTGACCCGGGAGGTTGTTGGTGCGAATCCAACCAGGGCCGCCAATTTCTCCTTACTTAGAGGAGACCAAAGCGGACCAGCGTGCCGCCACCGGTTGGAAGCCGGATGAATCCGCGATCCCTCGCGGGTAGTGGAGCATGTCCACTGGTCTCCGCCATTTTCCCTTCGTGGGCCGCAAGCATTGCCAGCGATGCAGCGGGCTTTTAATCCGCAGAACACGGGGCAGCACCGTGGCGGCCCACCATCACAGATATGTTTCGAGTATTCGTATCACTCACCCCCATCTTCAATGGAGACCATGGTGTAATAGTACGCATCCAGCCCTGTGAACGCTGTGGTACCGGTGCAATCCCGGTTGGTCTCCCCAATTTCGTTTCATTCCATTCATTCACCGCGCGAAAGGTAAAGTCGTCGAGCCGTCGGTCTGCAAAATCGGCTTACCCGGTGCGAGTCCGGGTCGCGCGTCCATTTCACTCACACGGGCCAGAGGAAGAAAGCAATCCGCAAGTCTGGGGGACTTGAGATAGCCGGTGCGTTACCGGCTGGCCCGACCATTTCTATAACCACACGGGGTCATCGTTCAAAAGCAGGACAGCGTCACGGCATGGCGCGGATCGGGGTGCGAGTCCCGTGACTCCACTTCGCTTTTCACTCTATTCAATTTCTGGGGCACGAGGAAGACAGCAATCCGCGCCGTTCGGATCGGCGAGAGACCCGGAGCAACACCGGGGTGCCCGACCATTCCTCATCGTTCATTCAGCTTATGTCATCCTACACATGCTTGAACAGCCCTGTGGCTCAATTCGCAGAGCGTCCGGCTTTGGCCCGGGAGGTTGATGGTGCAAATCCATCCGGGGCGGCTTTCCATTCGCGCCAGTAGCTCAATAGGAGAGCACCGTCCTGACACGGCGGAGGCCGGCGGGGCAGAACCGTCCTGGCGCACCATTTTATGTTCGTTTCATCATCAATGCTTCCGAAGCTCAATGTATCGAGCGCCGCGCTTCGAACGCGGAGGTTGCAGGCGAAAATCCTGTCGGGAGTACCACTTTCACTTTTCCCCGGCGTAGTCCAACAGCAGAGACAGTCCGCTCAGAACGGATGTAGTGCGGGTGCAATTCCTGCCGCCGGGACCATTTTCTAATTGAAAAGCAGGTTCTCAATTCGCTGGCATGGCTCAAAGAGTATGAGCTGCCAGAACGCATCAGGGCCAATATTCGACCTGGGTCCATACAACACCGGGCGCACCAAGAGATATAGTCCCACATACCCAGCGAGCAAGAATGTCGCCACGACAAAGGCGATCTTCGAAGTCCGGCTCTGGCTACTTTCTGAGTCGCTCTTCGACATCGCTCTCAACCAACTTCTAGATGACCGTTCGTCAATCCTTCGTGTCATAATCTTTCGCCCACGTAGCCCAATAGCAGAGGCAGCGAGCTCAAACCTCGTGTAGTGCGGGCGCGACTCCCGTCGCGGGCACCACCAATTTCACATCATGGAAGAGAGGCGACTAGCCAGGTCGTCGCGCTTGTTTGCTAAACAGGTGTTCCCTTCATCGGGAACTGCGGGGCAGCACCCGCCTCTTCCGCCATCTTCCTTTTGTGCAGTCTGTCCCGCCCCTGGATTCCTGCAGGGGCCTCGCGATCGACGGCATCGAGCTCCGGCACCATCACCAACTATCCAGCATGATCTGGAAACTGTGGGTCACGGGATGGCAGACCGATAGCTCATGCTCCCTTTTGCGGGCCCCCTGCAGGAATCAGGGCGAATGACTCCTATCTTATTTCTCATGGTCGCGTAGCCCAACAGCAGAGGCACGGCGTCGAGAGCGCCGCGAGTGCTGGTGCAAGTCCAGTCGAGACTACCAATTTCTTTTCATTTTTTGGGCCTGAAGCTTAGATAGCGAAGCAGCCGCCTCTTAAGCGGCAGAGCAGGGTGCATCTCCCTGCGGGCTCACCTACTTTCCCGAGACGCTTCGAGCAGTCGTCCGGCATCCCCGGATCCGGTTCTGCGAATCAGGCCCTCAGGAAATCCTGGCTTAGGACCAGATCGGTAACCTGGGTTCGACTCCCAAACACCAAACTCACTATGGCGGCCGGCACGCAAGTGTGAGCCCCAACACGGCCTTGCGCGGCTGGCCCAGGCCATGTCGCCCGTCGTGAAGCGGTGGCCGCCATCGTGAATCCAATTTCCAACACCACACTCATCAACTCCCATGGACTACTTCCCTTACGTTCTGACTACTTTCATCATGGTCGTGCTTCCCGCCATGGTGATCTCCGCGCGCTATCGCTATGAATGCGTGCTGACCGAAGGCTGCGTAGGCCTCCTCTACCATGACGGAAAGCTCTTGGAAACCCTTCCCGCTGGACGTCATGTCCGCTGGGGTCGCAACTACCGCGTCGACGTGATTGGCATTCGCAAGACGCTGCTTCAAGTCGCCGGACAGGAAGTGCTCACTGCGGACAATGTCACAGTGAAACTCAGCGCTGTGCTTACGGTGCAAATCATGGATGCCGCGAAGAGCGTGCTGGTGGCGGACAACTACATCACCCACCTCTACCATGCGACCCAGGCCGCCATGCGTGCCTCCGTGGCTGCTGTCAGCGCGGAAGCTCTGCTCAACCAGCGGGCGGCCATCGGCGAAGACCTTCGTGCTGCCGTGCAACCCATCGCGGATTCTGTGGGCGTGCAACTGCATGCCGTGGAAGTGCGCGATGTGATGCTGCCAGGCGAACTCCGCAAGGCCTTCAGCGACACGCTCAAGGCGCGCCAGGAAAGCCACGCTTCCCTGGAACGCGCTCGTGGAGAATCCGCGGCCCTCCGTCATCTCGCGAACACCGCGCGCCTGATGGAAAGCCACCCGGGTCTTACTACGCTGCGCTTCCTGCAAACGCTCGAGGCGAAGGGAGCCGGGCAGACTTACATGATGAATGACCTGTCTGCTTTCCTACCAACCTTGCGTGGGCGGGGCTCAAATGCCGCCTCGGCTCAAGACACAGACGAGGTGCAGTGAGTGAATGCCGCTGCACCGCGCTCACCCGTGAATCACCAAACCATTTAACCATAGAATGGAGTCTCTCTTATGTTCGATCCCCAAGTATTCCAACGCGTGCGTGACACGCTTTCCGAACTCGATACGGAACGCGGGCTACGTGTGCTCTATGCCTGCGAAAGCGGTAGCCGTGCGTGGGGCTTCGCTTCGCGCGACAGCGACTACGATGTGCGCTTCCTCTATGTGCACAACCGCGACTGGTATCTCTCCGTCGATGAAAAGCGCGATGTGGTTGAGCTACCCCTGTCCGATGACCTTGATGTCAGTGGCTGGGAGTTGCGCAAGGCACTCAAGCTGCTGCGCAAGAGCAACCCGCCGCTGCTGCAGTGGCTGAAGTCCCCGGTGGTGTACCAGTGCGACCCGGTGTTCACCACCGAGTTTGGCACGCTGGCGGAGGAGTTCTACTCACCGCGGCGATGCTTCTCGCACTACCTGCACATGGCGTTCGGCACCTGGCGTGACTACCTCGCAGGCCGTGAGCGTGTGAGCCTGAAGAAGTACCTGTACGTCTTCAGACCAATGCTGGCGTGCCGCTGGCTGGAGCGCCAACTCGGCCAGGTGCCCATGCTCTTCCAGGAACTCGTGGATGCCACGCTGGAAGTACCTGAGGTGTGCACCGCGCTAGGTGCGCTGGTGCAGCGCAAGCAGTCGGGTGATGAGCTCGATGAAGCGCCGCCTGATGAAGTGCTTTCGCGCTTCGTGCAGGAGGAGCTGGCGAGGCTTGATAAGCTCAAGGATCCCGAGGATTCCGCGGGAGATGTGGAAGAGCTGAACAGGTTCTTCCGCAGATACGCGCTCGCGGGTGTTCCGTGAATGACTGCCCTGTCGGTGGTGCTCGGTTGAGCATCGCCGACAGGGAACTTCACGCACTCCTTCGCCCTTTCAGGCGACCATTATCTGTTCCTGCATACCCAGGGGGTCGGTCGTCAAGACTCCCTACCCCTGGCTGGGATCCTGCTGTCTTTCAGACAGCGAGCTTCTAAATTGCAATAGATCCCCGTGTGGCGAATCAGTACGTATATTCCAAGTTCAAGCGGTACCGGACACACCACACTTCACTACACCGCAGTAGGAAATGGATTCCGCTCGTTGAAGAATGCCTGGTGCCAATAGGGATAGGTGAGCGGCACTGCGCTGGCGGCATCCAGTTTGGCGACCTGATCTTTCGTGAGGTTCCAGCCTACCGCGCCGAGATTCTGGCGAAGCTGCTCCTCGTTGCGGGCACCGATGATTACCGTTGAAACTGTAGGTCGCTGCAGCAGCCAGTTTAACGCGATCTGCGGAACGCTCTTGCCCGTTTCCTTCGCAACCTCGTCCAGGGCATCGACCACTTTGTACAGATATTCTTCGTCCACCTGTGGTCCCATATCGAGCGAGATTTTTTCGTTGCTGCGACTGTTCGCGGGCTTCGGCACACCGCGGCGGAGCTTGCCGGTGAGCCTTCCCCACCCCAGCGGACTCCAGACCACCGCTCCCACTTTTTGATCCAGAGCCAGCGGCATGAGTTCCCACTCGTATTCACGTCCCACCAGCGAGTAGTAAGCCTGATGCGCCACATAACGCGCGAGCCCATGTTTTTCCGAGACCGAGAGCCCCTTCATCAGGTGCCAGCCGGAGAAGTTGGAACATCCAATGTAGCGGATCTTCCCGGCCTTCACCAAGTCGTCCAATGTGCTGAGCACTTCTTCTGCTGGAGTCAGGGCATCATATGCATGGAGCTGGAAAAGATCGATGTAATCCGTACCGAGGCGCTTTAGTGAGCCTTCCACTGCACGCGTCAGATAGTGCCGCGAAGATCCTACATCATTGGGGCCTTCACCACTGCGGAAGGTGGCCTTGGTGGAGATGAGCACCTTGTCGCGTCGGCCCTTGATGGCTCCTCCCAGGATTTCTTCCGAAGCGCCATCCGAATAGATGTCCGCCGTGTCGAACATGGTGAGGCCTGCATCCAGGCAGATGTCCACCAGCTTGGTGGCTTCCGCCACGTCTGTGGAGCCCCATGTTTTGAAGAACTCATTAGTGCCACCAAAGGTACCTGTGCCGAAGGTGAGTGCGGGGACCTTGAATCCTGAACCGCCGAGAAGTCTGTATTCCATGTGAGTGTCTGAGTTGGAGTTCGATGCTGCCCAAGGGGTACGAACCATAGCACAACCAGGACTCCGGGATTTCCACCCTGATGCCACGCGCAAGCCCGCCATGGCACAAGCGGACCATTTTTCATTAACCCTCAACCCATTACCACCATGCATACGCACTCCAAATCTGCCTCCCATTCCCCGATCTCATCCGTTCACGGGTGCTGATTCGGGGACAATGCAATTTCAAATTCGAATCCATGAATACTGAATCCATCGGAAAACAGTTCGCCCGCATGGGCGCACGTTTCCGGCTAGTGCATCAGCATGTGGCCCGCTGGGGCAACCGCTCTGACTACGCTCTCGACATTCGTTCTGATCGAAATGGTCAGATCTTCGAGCTGCGTATGCCGGAAGCGGTGGAAGCATCGCACGATGTGGCTGTGCTCAATGTGCAGCCGCAGGATCGGCACCTCGTCCTGCTCGTCAAAAACTCGCAGAGAAAGGATCGCTTTCTTTGCGGGCATGACGAACGCGAATGGTTCGTGGCAGCAGTGCCCGAAGCAGTCACCACGGTGACGCAGGCCAAAGAGGCCCTCAAGCCCACGGCAATTCGTCTCGCGGAAGTCCGTTCTGGCCTTCGCACCAGTGAGCGGGCGCGACGTCGCAATGCGGCGTCCATCCGCCAGGGTGAGTGGTTTTTTGTGCCCTCGTCCCGGCATGACGGTCACCTCGACCTTTGTCCGGTGCGATGAGCCCATTCAACGTGGGGGCGGCAAGCCTCACTTGGTCTCCCAGCTTTATCGCACGGGTGGGGAGAAGGTGTATGTGTGTTCCCGCCATCCCAACGGTGTGGCGGAGTCACGGTACGTGAGGATCCTTGCGAGCAATCCCAAGGCAAAATCATGGGGCTGGAACATGATGCGTCGCAATCCGGGTGTCTATGCCCGGGGCATGGTGCGTCATCCCGACCACGCCACCATTACGCTGCCGTACTGGCACCAAGTGCTGATGAATACCGAAAACGAATCGCCCACCATGGCGAACGTTGCCTTCCTCGACTGAGGGATGGCATTACCCGACTCAGACCGTGGAGGGTCGCAAGGCTCTCCACGGCCTGTTGTTTCTTACGACTAAAAAGAACAAACACCGCAGCCGGAGGAGTGTCCTCTTCCCCGGGACTTGTTGTCGCTGAATTTTCCATCTCCCCCTTTTCTCTTTTCACTTATCCCTTTCCCCTCTCTTTATGAACACCCAAGACCTCATCCGCATCGGCGTGCCCGCCGGTGAACCTCTCCACCTCGCCCATGAGTTCATCCGCAACTACATGGCCCAGGGCGGTGTGGGTGCACAACTCGAAGGTGAGGTCATGAGCATCGTAGCCGATGCTCCTGCGTTCTTCTCGGACGAACTCCGTGCGCCTCTTGCCCGTGCCATCTACCGCCCGGCCTTCACGCCGCGCGCGAAGCTCGCGCCATGGCGCCAGTGGGGTGCGGACCTCGAGGCGCAGGCGGTGCAGCAGATGGCGAATGCGTGTGCCCTGCCGGTGGCGGTGGCTGGCGCGCTCATGCCGGACGCCCACCTCGGCTACGGCCTCCCGATCGGTGGCGTACTCGCCGTAGACAACGCGGTGATCCCGTACGCCGTGGGTGTGGACATCGCATGTCGCATGAAGCTCACGGTGTATGACCGCAAGGCCAGCACCATCCCGGGCCAGAAGGACCGCCTCGCGAATCTGCTGGAGAGCGAAACGCGCTTCGGCATGGGGGCCGCGTTCAAGAACCCTCGTGATCACGAAGTGATGGACGAGGACTGGAGCGTGTCCGCCGTGACGAATCGCCTCAAGGACAAGGCGTGGACGCAGCTCGGAACGAGCGGAAGCGGAAACCACTTTGTCGAGTTCGGCGCCTTCACGGTGACACACGAGCAAGCGCAGGAGCTGAATGCCGCCGGCAACGGCGAGCTGCGGGCGGGTGACTACCTCGCGCTGCTCACCCACAGTGGTTCCCGTGGTACGGGCGCCCAGGTGTGTGACGTGTACAGCAAGCGAGCCATGGCCCGTCGTTACGATCTGCCGAAGGAACTCAAGCATCTCGCGTGGCTCACGCTCGATGAGGAGGACGGCCAGGAATACTGGGCGGCAATGAACCTCATGGGGCGCTACGCCGCCGCGAACCATGCCGTGATCCATAAGCACATCGCGAAGAAACTGGGTGCGCATGTGATCCTCGATATCGAGAACCATCACAACTTCGCCTGGAAGGAACGCCATGTCGTGGACGGTGTGGAACGCGAGGTGATCGTGCACCGCAAGGGCGCGACGCCTGCGGGCCCCGGCGTGCTCGGTGTCATTCCTGGCTCCATGGCCACGGCGGGATTCGTCGTGCGTGGCAAGGGTCAGGCGGAGTCCCTGCACAGCGCGTCCCACGGCGCAGGTCGTGTGATGAGCCGCAGCAAGGCGCTGCAATCCTTCACGTGGAGTGCGGTCAAGAAACAGCTCGCCGCCGCCGGTGTCGAGCTGCTCTCCGCCGGACTCGACGAGTGCCCGGGTGTCTACAAGGACATCCACACCGTAATGGCTGCCCAGACGGATCTGGTCGATGTGCTCGGCAAGTTCGAGCCTCGCCTGGTGAAGATGGCACCGGCAGGTGAGAAGGCGGAGGATTAGCCGGTGCGACGGTGGGTCGGTGAGCGGTAGGACTGTGTTGGTGAGTCAGGGGATCGAGTGGCCCGAAGGGGTCGCTCAGTGCTTTGGCGGCCAGTTGCCCTATCGTTGACCGATCCACCGGAGCCATCGGCCTCCATCGCCTTCGCTTCAGTTTTGTATTAGGTAATATTCATTTCTCCTATACCACTCAATTCCTCTTGTATGCATCTCCATCTCCCAACTGTTCTCGTGCTGAACCGATGTTGGCAGGCCATTCACGTGAAGACGCCTGCTGAGGCGTTCTGCATGCTGTCCACCGGCGCGGCCACGGGCCTCGACGTGCAGGATGATGCATCCATCGTTCCCGTGACGTGGGATGCCTGGATGCAGCTCCCAGTACGCGCGCACGATCAGTGCGTGCAGACCCCACGCGGTCCGCTGCGCATCCCCACGGTCATTGTCTCGGCGAACTACGCCAGAGTCCCGCTGCGGCGCCCGCGCTTCAGCGCGCGCGGCATCTGGCAGCGTGACGGTGGCGTGTGCCAGTACACCGGCCGCAAACTCGCGCCCGGCGAAGGCAACATCGACCACGTCCTGCCCCGCTCACGTGGCGGCAAGTCCACGTGGGACAACTGCGTACTGGCACACCGTGAGGTGAATTCCCGCAAGGGCAGCCGCCTCCCGCACGAAGCCGGACTGCGCCTTCGCCAGACGCCCGTGACACCACGGGCGCTGCCTTCAACCATGGTGATCCGCAACCTGCACGGCGTGCGGGACTGGGAGCATTTCCTTGGCTGACGGCCAGGGATGTTGCGAGTTGAGGATGAGGTGTTGAGAGACCAAGAGGACCTCTCGGTCTCTCGCGCCCTACCCTTCTTCAACCTAGATAGAAGCTTCTCCAGCGCCTGCTTAGAATGTACCACTGCCCACATAGCGGGCCGTGGTGCTTCCCCACTGGGCCACCTGGCCCTTGGCGGGCGGGGAGGAAATGTCGTACACGTTATTTCCCACGAAGCGCTGGGTCTGCGTGTTCCAGAGCATCACGGTGCCATCGCCCTGGAGTCGTTTGTCCGGGGTCGTGTCCACGGCGATGACCGTGGTGCCAGTCTGCGCCTGCAATGCCGCAGCCGCGACCTGTACGTCACTGCTTGCAGT
>JAEYUU010000422.1 GCA_023429545.1 Verrucomicrobiota bacterium | reverse complement strand
CTTCAAGTGAGGTGCTGGTGGTGGACTCAACCGGCGAACTGCGTGCCTGGCAGTATCTCGCGACCGTGGTGGTGATTGGAAAGAGCTTCCTCGGCATCGGTGGGCAGAACCCGGCTGAGGCGATTGTCGCGGGCAAACCCGTGGTCTTTGGTCCGCACATGGAGAACTTCTCCGCTCTCAAAGACCTTCTGCTGGAGCACAACGGCGCACTTGAGGTGGCGGATTTCGGGGTCGCGGAAGCGGAGATCCGCACCCTGATGCAGTCTCCAGAAAAGGCTCAGCGTCTCGCGCTCGCGGGGCGCAAAGCCCTGCTGCCACACGTGGGCGCCACGGCTCGCACGGGGAATCTCCTGCTGGGCAAAAACTGATGCAGAAACCAATCAAAAAGTAGTTGCATCATATTCATTCTAAAGCATTGTCGTCGCCCGCTCAACAAGACCCTTTCGTCTAGCGGTTAGGACACGGCCCTTTCACGGCTGTAACACGGGTTCGATTCCCGTAGGGGTCGCCATCATTCCTTTGGAGATAAGGAAGGTGGAAACGCACTCAAGGCTATATGCCGGGTGCCATGTGCTGGAAACGTTCGCCGTTGACTGACAGCCGTTCCCTTGGGAACTTCGGCTCATGAGTTCCCCCGGGTGGCTTAGCGCATTTGTCCTGCTGCTCCTGGTACTGGATCCAGTGGGGAATGTTTCCACCTTCATGGCGCTGCTGCGCGGCGTGGACCCCGTGCGCCGGAGGAAAATCATCCTGCGGGAGTGTGCCGTGGCGATGGTGCTGCTCCTGTTGTTCCTTGGCGTGGGGGAGAGGTTCCTGGCCATCCTTGGGCTTTCCCAGAGTTCGCTGGGGATCGCGGGAGGTATCATCCTGTTTTTGATCGCGCTTCGAATGGTGTTTGAATCTTCAGCCAAGGTCTTTGGAGGACTGCCAGAAGGCGAGCCCTTCATTGTACCGCTGGCCATTCCCATGTTGGTGGGGCCTTCAGCTCTGGCCACGGTGATCCTGCTCAGCACGGAACATCATGTGAACATGGGCACGGCCATGCTGGCCATCGTGCTCGCGATGACGGTAACAACGGCGGTATTGCTGCTCGGGGAACGCATCGCTAGGGTACTGGGTGAGCGTGGACTTCAGGCCATGGAGCGGCTCATGGGCCTGCTACTGACCGCGATCGCGGTGGAGATGTTTTTGCGGGGTGTGCGCGAATTCATGAAGGCATCGCAGGTGGCTTGAGAAAGTAGTCCGCTGAGGCTTCGGCGGCTGGCGGGTGCCTCTAAAAGGGGAGTGCATTAAACAGGCGACGTCTCATGAACAATCGCTTGGAGAGATCATTCACAGACTGGATCTCAATGCCGAACAAGGAACGACGAACCACAAAATCGTTCTCTGCAAAAAGCACCGGAGGGCGGTCACGAAACTTTGTGTAGTCCCGGTATCGCCACACCCACCGTCCTGTGGAATCCTTTGCATACGTGCCCCAGTCATCATCGCCACAACACGTTTCGCTTCGGACCTTTCCATTCTCAAAGCGGATAATGTCATTGCGATGGTGGGGGAAGAACTCGTAGCCCGCATACTTTCCGTGAGGGTCGTCCGCGAATGAGATTGTCAGGACCAGGTAGATCAATCCTGTGGTTGCCACAAAGCAGGTCAGGGCGATGACAGACCTCTGGAAAATCTTTCTCACGGGCAGTTGTCACTCCACCAGCAATGTATTGCCTGACACCACGCCAGTCACCTTGATGTGTTTCTGAGGCATAAGGTCATTCTCGGCATCGGTGCAGGCTTCGAGCATCTGCAGGCGGCCTTGAATGAGAATCTGGACCTTGCCAATGCCGTCGCGCTTGGCGGGCACGCGCTGGTAGACGTTGCCGGTCTGGCCCACGGCATTCTGGAGGCTGATCGTGCCATCGCTGCGCGCTGCGTGGAAGACCTTCATGAGCATGGCCAGGCCGAAGGCAATCAATACTCCCGAGCCCAACCCGATGATGGTAGCCGTGATGCCGCCGAATCCCTTTTGCAGCGCGATGAGGCCACCCCAGCCGAGGCCGAGCATGATACCCAGCATGCCACGCACCGAGAACAAACCCCAGGCATGCCCCATGTCGCCATGCTCCCCGGAGACATCGAACTCATGATCGATATCTCCGCCAAGGAACGACATGAGCGTCTGCAGCAGCACAAGTGCCATGGCCGTCAGTCCAATGACGGCAAAGACCTTGTGCAACAAGCCGAGGGTGCTCCAGTCGAAGATGTTCAGCATGGGTGTAGTGCGGTTCTGACGACAGTGTAGGTGAAACGGAAGGAGGGATCAATCCTTGGGCTTGGGCCAGGGGAGGGGATGAGCGCGCACGATCCAGCGTCACTTACTTTGACTTCGTCGCAGGTGGTTCGATCTCATCGGCAGGTGGCCGGCTAGCGCTCTTGGTCCTGCCGAGCACCTGGGGGAGCTCAATGCCGGCGTTGCGCGCCAGTTCATGGATGGGAGGCAGGCTGCCGGCAAGTCCGCTGAGGAAGCTGGAGGTGCTGTTCTTCCCGTCCGCTCCGGCGCCGCTATCCCACACCGTAACCTTGTCGATCTTGATATTGGAGATGGCTTTCACCTGCTCCTCCACAAGGCGGGGAAGCTGTTCGGTGATGAGCAGGTTGATGGCAAGATCCGGGCTGGAGGCAGTAACTTCCACCAAGGCGCGGAAACCTTCCGCCTTGCTCTTGAGCACCTTCTCCGTGCCCTCGGCTTCGGCAAGCAATTTGGCGCGCTGGCCGTCGGCCTCGGCGAGATACTGCGCTCTCGCGCCGTCGGCCTGCGCCTGCTGCACGAGCCGTATGGCATCGCCCTTGCCCTTCGCCTCGATCTGCTGCTTGGCCGCTTCGGCGGAGGCGATGGTTTCGATACGCTGTTTCTCAATTTCTGCAGGCACCACGACGCCGGCGTACTGCGCGGCCTTGTCCCTCTCCGCACGGGCCAGTTCCGCCTCGCGCTGGGCCAGCAGGGTTTCCTGCTCCACCTTGGCGGCAGCCACTCTCTGGGCGGCTTCGGCGAGACGGTCGGCCTCGGCTTCCTTCACAAGTCGGTTCGCGTTGGAGTTCGCGATATCAACCGCGGCGAGGTTCTCGCCCTGGGTGGCTTCGGCATTGGCCTGGCTCACCATGATCTTCTGTTCCTTCTGAGCCTGGGCGCTGCCGATTTCACCATCGCGCTCGGCTTGGGCGACCTTGATTTTCGCGTCATTGATGGCTCGCGCGGCGGCTTCCTGGCCGAGGGCGACGATATAGCCACTCTCATCCGTGATGTCCTGGATGTTCACGTTGATGAGGCGCAGGCCCACTTTCTCCAGTTCCACTTCCACCCCGCGGCTGATGTTCTCGATCAGCTTGTCGCGGTCGGCGTTGATTTCCTCGATGGACATCGTGGCCAGCACCACGCGCATCTGGCCGAAGATGATGTCCTTTGCGAGTTCGCGAATGCTGTCGGGAGCCAGTCCCAGGAGGCGCTCCGCCGCGTTTTCCATGACGCCAGGCTTCGTCGAGATGCCCACGGTGAAGGTGGACGGGGTATTCACGCGGATGTTCTGCTTGGAGAGGGCACCCGTCAGTTTGATGTCGATGGGCATCGGCGTGAGATCCAGGAAACGGTAGTCCTGGATGATGGGCAGGATGAACGT
>JAEYUU010000303.1 GCA_023429545.1 Verrucomicrobiota bacterium | reverse complement strand
TGCTTGATGAGCCTGGCATTCTGGGCGGCATCCGCCTTGAAATCGGCGTCCCGGCACAGCGGCGGCACGGCGATGACGGAACGGCGGAGGTCGGCAGGAGTGAAGGTGGTTTGCATGGACGCGGGCGGAGGACTGCGGAATAGGTGCCTTTGACAGGCGTGGCCTGACTCATTAGAGTAATCCGGCGTGATGTCACGCGCAGAATGCAGAAGCCGGATGGACCCGGGGTTACTTCTGGAGAGTTGACCGCACCGCCTTCACCAGTGGCTCGATGTCCGCACCGAGGACCTCCTGCCGGTGCACCACCTGACCGCTTTCGTCGAGCACGGCGATGAGATTCGAGTGGGAGAAAAATCCCTCCACAAGCTCGTACTTGAAGTCCAGCATCACCGCAGTGAGCCGGACCGTTTGCTCCGGTGCGGCGAGGAAGGTCCAGCGCGAAGGATCCATCCGGCGCTCCGCCATGGTGCGGCTCATCTGCGTGGGCGTGTCATTCTTGGGGTCGATAGAAAGAAACACAAAACCCACGCGATCAGCGTCCGCCCCCAGCTCGACCTCAATCCGTTGCATATCGCCCAAAATCCGTGGGCAGGCGAACTTGCAGCGCGTGAAGCCCATGGTCACCACTCGAACTTTTCCCCGGAGCGATGCCAGCTTTTCCACACTGTCCTTCTGCGTGCGCCACTCACCCGGCAGGTCATAGGGAGTGGCACTGAGGGACACCTGGGCATCTTCGACGGATGATCTGACTGCGCGAAAGCCGAGACTGCTGACACAGTAGTCCCCCTTCAGGCTGGAACGGAATGCATAGCGCATGTAGGCGGCGTAGTTGCTCACATCTCCTCCCGACTGCGAGCCGGCTCCACAGAAGAGGTTTTTGTCCAGTGCGCCGTCGCCACGCGAGTCACCGACGATCATTGTGGAATTGAAATCGCCCACCCACTCCCATACGATACCGTGCATGCCGCGGAGTCCATGCACGTTCGGCTCGATGTCTCTCTTGTCCGGCGTGCCGCCAGTTGCCGGCCTGGAATACCATTCGAGAGTCTTGTTCAGGAATGCCTGATCCTGCGTGGCATCCACGCGCGACGCGTCGGCGCGTGCGACAAATTCCCACTCGTCCTGCGAGGGCAGACGCTTGCCCTCTTTCTGACAGTAGGCCCGCGCCGCATGCCACGAAACATGCGTGACGGGAGCGTCTGGTGGTGCTGCGGGCCCCAGTTCCAGATCACCCGACCAATGTTTGAGGTATCCCGCATCGGCCAGCGAACGCTTCACCTGCGAACGACGCCATTCCGGATGCGCGGTCACAAAGGCCAGAAACTGGGCATTGGTCACCTGGGAAACGTCCATGAAGAAGGGTTCCACCGAGCGTGCTTTCAGGTCCCTGGCATACAGCGGCTTGTAGCTGCCCCCTTGAATGAGAACCATTCCAAGAGGCGGGCCGCCGAAGGCCTGCGCCACAGCCGTCAGCGAAAGGATCGTGAGAAGGGCCCTGATCATGTCTAATGTCCGGTTGGATTGGTCGATACCACCGTGGCTCGCACTGATTTCACCTGATCAGGCAGCACCTCAACGCCGCTGTTGCCCCACTGGCTGTAGACGTAGGTCAGCACATTCGCCACCTGCTCGTCGTTCAATCCGAGCTGTGGCATGATGCTCTCATAGGTTTCGCCGTTGACGGTGACCTTGCCCTGCAGCCCGTGCAGCACCGTGCTGATGGCGCGGTTCACATCGGCATTGAGATAGTCCGACTTTGCCAGTGGAGGAAAGGCCTTGGGAATGCCCTGACCCTCCGGCTGATGGCAGGCCACGCACGTTGAAGTGTAAAGGACCTTTCCACGCGCGATACGCTCCTCCTTGTTCTGCGCGGGTTGAGCGGCAGGGCCGGCCGCGGCAATCGATTGAATCGCGCCACCCTCGAACTGGTAGATGCGATCATCCTGCTTTCCAGAATAGACCAGAAGGTCCTCCGGCCCGGTGACCTTGATCATGCCCACCGCACCCTTGTTGAAGGCCCGGAAGATCGAATGATCCACCAGAATATAGGTTCCGGGCACATCCAGGTGGAATTCCACGATCGCAGATCCGCCGGCGGGAATCATCGTGGTCTGCACTTGGTGCTGCACGGCTTTGACGCCGCCCTCGGCATACACCGTGTCGAATATCTCCCCAATCACATGAAAAGATGAGACAAGATTGGGGCCACCGTTGCCCACAAATAACCGGACCCGCTCACCCACCTTCGCCTGGACCGCGTTGTCCCCCGCCATGGCCCCGACGGCTCCGTTGAAAACCACGTAGTCCGCGTTTTCAGCCAGCGCCTTTTCCATGCTGAATGGCTGCAGGCCCCGTTCTCCATAGGGACCCTTCGTGTAGAACTCCGACTGCATCACATAAATCTCCCGATCCACCTTTGGCAATCCGCCGATGGGCTCCACCAGGATCAAACCGTACATGCCATTCGCCACGTGCATGCCTACCGGCGCGGTGGCGCAGTGGTAGACGTAGAGTCCCGGATTGAGCGCCTTGAAGGAAAAGACGGACTCGTGCCCCGGCGCTGTGAATGACGCGGCGGCGCCACCACCAGGACCGGTGACCGCATGCAGGTCGATGTTGTGAGGCATCTTGCTATCCGGACGGTTCATGAGGTGAAACTCCACCTGATCATTCTGGCGGATGCGGATGAACTTGCCTGGCACATTGCCGCCGAAGGTCCAGAACGTGTAGTCCACGCCGTCCGCCATCTGCTTCACCACCTCCACAATCTCGAGCTTCACAACCACCTTGGTGGGATGCGTGCGTGTGATTGGCGGGGGCACATTGGGGGCGTCTGTAAGGACGGCAGCTTCCTCGCCCTGGAGTGGCTGGTCGGGCTGCTTGGTCGGGTCACTCAGGATACTGGCCTCGGAAGTGGACGGCTGCGCAGGGGCTGCGGGTGCAGCGGGGGCCGATGCGTAAGACTGCATCGTGCTGGAGAAGGACTCCTGTGCGAGCTTGTCATTGGGACTGGGATTGTTGTCGCCACACTGCACAAGAAGCATGGCGGCGGACATGGTGACAAGAGTGAGGAGGCGTGATCTCATGAGCGGGCAGGTCGAGGCTGGTTCTCTTTGCTGGTGTATGTTCGCGTTGTCCGGACACAGGTTCCGGGAGCAAAAATCGGGAATCTTGAAAGCCAACGAGGGGGAGATCAGATGACCTTTCCCCATAACCCGTCCGCGGAGTTGGAAGCGTCAGGCCCGCCTACACGCGGGCAAAGCGCGGTCGCAAGCACCTCCACCTCCTCACAGCAGGCGATATGGCTCTTTGTAGCAGGCAAAGGCTTGAACATGCATCCACAATGCACCTCCAGCAACCTCTTTGCTGCGCGAATTCTGTCATTGAACATACCGGAATTGAGCGGCAGCCTCGCGCTTTTGTAGTCTGCAGAAGCGCGGGATATTTCGCGTCAATGAATTCTCGGCTCGGGCGTGGGCGTGCCCGTGTAGTGCAAGAAGCGGAAGTCGCAGCCTTCATCCGCCTGCGTCACTTCATTGAGGAAAAGGTGCAGGTAACCGCGGTCCACCCTGCGAGGGGCGGGCTTCCAGGCCGCTTTGCGGCGGGCCAGTTCTTCATCCGACACCTCCAGCGTGAGCGTACGGTTCGGCACATCCAACGCGATGATGTCACCATCCCGCACGAGGGCGAACGGTCCGCCCACGGCGCTCTCAGGAGCGATGTGCAATACGCACGCTCCGTAGCTGGTGCCGCTCATGCGGGCGTCACTGAGCCGGAGCAAGTCACGCACGCCTGCTTCGAGAAGGCGCTTGGGGAGGGGCAGCATCCCCCATTCCGGCATGCCTGGCGCACCGAGGGGGCCGGCGCTTTGCAGCACCATCACGGACTCCGCGGTGATGGGCACGCTGGGATCATCGAGGCGGGCGGCGAGATCCTCGTAATCCTTGAACACCACCGCGGGACCACGGTGCGTCCAGTACTTTTGCTCCATGGCGCTATGTTTCACCACAGCGCCGTTCGGGCAGATATTCCCGCGCAGCACCGCCGTGCCGCCTTCCGGGGAAAGCGCATTGTCGCGCGTGCGGATCACTTCGGTGTTCCAGATCTTCGCATCCGCAATGTTTTCCGAGAGCGTGTGCCCATTGACCGTGAGGCAGTCACCGGTGAGAAGGTCCTCCACCTGCTTCAACAATGCAGGAAGGCCGCCGGCAAAATAGAAATCCTCCATGAGGAACCGTCCCGCCGGACGCAAGTCCGCGAGTCGGGGCGTCTTGCGCGAGATGGTGTCGAAGTCCTCCAGCGGCAGCTTGATCCCGGCGCGCCCGGCCATGGCAATGAGATGCACGATGGCATTCGTGCTGCCACCCACCGCCATGTCCGCGACGATGGCATTGTGAAACGCCTCCTTGTTGAGGAAGGTGGAGGGGTTCAGGTTGTTCCACACGTTGTCCACGATCTGCCGTCCGGAGGAGGCTGCCATGCGCCAGTGGCGGGCATCACTCGCGGGAATACTGGAGGCGCCCGGCAGCGTGAGGCCCAGTGTCTCCGTGATGGCTGTCATGGTGGACGCGGTGCCCATGGTCATGCAGTGGCCGTGCGAACGCGCGATGCCATCCTCGATGTCACACCAGTCCTGCTGGGTGATGTTTCCCGCACGCAGCTCGGCCCAGTATTTCCACGCGTCCGTACCGCTGCCAAGTGTTTGATCGCGCCACTGCCCGCGCAGCATGGGTCCGCCGGGCACAAAGATGAAGGGGAGCCCTGCGGACACCGCGCCCATGATGAGCGCAGGCGTGGTCTTATCGCACGCGCCCAGCAGCACCGCGCCGTCCACCGGATGGCAGCGCAGCATCTCCTCCGCCTCCATCGCGAGGAAATTGCGGTAAAGCATGGTGGTGGGCTTCATGAAGTTCTCACTCAGCGACATCACCGGGATCTCCAGCGGCATACCTCCGGCCTGAAGGATGCCCTTCTTCACATGCTCCGCGAGAATCTTGAAGTGCAGGTGGCAGGGATTGATCTCCGACCAGGTGTTCAGAATCGCGATGACCGGCTTGCCCTCCCAGTCCTCCGGTCCGAGTCCGAGCTGGCGGGCACGCGAGCGGTGGCCAAAGGAGCGCAGGTCATTGGGACCAAACCAGCGATGGGAGCGGAGTTCTTCGGGAGTAAGGCGGGTGGGCATGTGAGTGAGCGTGAACGTTCGTGGAACCGAAGCCAAAGGAAACGAAAATCACCACCACCATCTCCCATAGATCCCACATGGCAGCGTAAGCCCCCCACGGGTGATGGGCAGACCAACCTCCCCGGTGGCGAGGTGGCCTCCGGTGGGGCCCAGCAGTTGCGTCATCACATTCCCCAGTGCCGTGGGCGAGAGGCCGGTGGTGTAGGCATTCACCAGGAAGAAGATGGGATCATCGGAGAGGAGTTTCCGGCACTCTTCCAGCAGCGGCCACAAGTGGGCCTCCATCTTCCACACCTCCCCGGCCGCCCCGTGGCCATAGCTGGGCGGGTCCATAATGAGTCCGTCATATTTCCTGCCACGCCGGATTTCCCGGCGCACAAAGGCCAGACAGTCATCTACGATGTAGCGGATGGACGCCTTGCCCAAGCCGCTGAGCTTGGCATTCTCCCCGCACCACTCCACCATGCTCTTCGCGGCATCCACATGGCAGACGTGCGCCCCTGCCGCAGCCGCAGCCACAGTAGCAGCACCGGTGTAACCAAAAAGATTGAGCACCGAGAGATCGCGGTCTTTTGCCTTCCCCTTGGCCCGCCGGATCAATCCGCTGCACCAGTCCCAGTTCACCGCCTGCTCAGGGAAAAGCCCTGTATGCTTGAATCCGGTGGGCGCAATCTTGAAGGTCAGCGCACCGTACTTGATGTTCCATGAGGGTGGCAGCTTCCGGCGGAATTCCCAGCGTCCCCCACCCTTGTCGCTGCGGTGGTACCAGGCATCCCATTGTTTCCACTCAGTGCTCCGTGGCCAGATGACCTGGGGATCGGGGCGCGCCAGCACGTATTCCCCCCAGCGCTCCAGCTTCATGCCATCGCCCGCGTCCAGCAGCTCATAATCACGCCAGTCACGGGCGAGGATGGGGGCACTGATGGATTCAGAGGGAGTGTTGGGCATGAGCGGGGCAACTTCATGGCCCAGTCCCCCGTGACAATCAACCGCGAGAGCAACGCGAAAAAGCGCTGGCCAGTTTCCCCTCCCGGCCAACATTCGGGCATGATTCTCCGAGACAAGGTGGCAGTGGTGACGGGAGCGGCGCGTGGCATCGGCTTAGCCCTGTGTGAGGAACTGGCGCGCGCCGGCATGAAGGTGGCGATGGCGGACGTGGATGCCGAGGCCCTGGCTTCCGCGGCAGAGATGGTGGGCATGGATGGGCTCCTCCCTCTGCCCTGTGACGTGAGCCGGCAGGCGGAGGTCCGCGAACTCGGTGAGGAAGTGGAGGCCAGGCTGGGGCCCATCGCCGTGTGGGTGAACAACGCCGGTCTCGCGCGCCACCGCTGGATTCCAGACTACACGGAGGAGGAGATCGACCTCATGCTGGATGTGAACCTCAAGGGCACCATCCTCGGCTCGCAGGAGGCACTGCGCCGCATGATGACCCGAAAGACGGGGCATATCGTCAATGTGATCTCCACGGCAAGCCTGCGCGGCATTCCCAGTGAATCCGTCTACTGCGCCGCCAAGTGGGGCGTGCGCGGCTTCACCCAGGGGCTGCAGGAGGAGGCCGTTGCCTGCGGTGTGCGCGTCACCGCGGTGCTGCCCGGCGGCGTGGACACCGCTTTCTGGGATGGAGCCTCCGAGCGGAAGGCGCCCGTGGAGAAATTCCTGACACCCCGCCATGTCGCGGATGCCATCCTCAAGGTGCTGGAAATGGATGACTGGTGCGTGACACGCGAGCTGGTTCTGCGCAGCATGGCGGACAGTGATTTTTCCGTGAAACCACAGTAACTGCAACCAGCGCACCCATGAGTGAGACATCGCCATTCCGCACCATCGAGCTCTCCGAACCATCGCTTACGGAGCCGGGCCTGCGCTTCGCCACCGTGAAGTCCCCCGCGCTGCGCCGTCGCGCGGACGTGACCTTCTACACTCCAGCCCACGCGGGCGACAAGCCACTGCCTCTCGTCCTCTTGCTGCATGGCGTATATGGCAGCCACTGGGCCTGGACCTTGAAAGGCGCGGCGCATCGCGTGCTCCAGAGACTCATCGATGCTGGCGAGTGCGAACCCATGATGCTCGCCATGCCCTCCGATGGCTTGTGGGGTGACGGTTCAGGATATCTGCAC
>JAEYUU010000264.1 GCA_023429545.1 Verrucomicrobiota bacterium | reverse complement strand
TCCCAGTGGATGCCATCCTGCGAGCCCACGACCCGGACGCCGCTGTGTTCGCGGACACCTCCGGTGCGATAGGACATGATATACCGGTAGCCGCGACGATCCTTTGCCGGCACTTCGATGATCTGTGGTCCGCTCGCGCGTTTGCTGCCCCGCCCTTTCCACACGATGTTGTTGGCACGCGAGCCTTTCCATTCATGCAGGCCCAGCTCCGGACGTTTCCATACCAGACCGTCGCCGGATTCCGCATAGGCGATGGCGTACTCATTGCCCTCCTCGCCGTCCTTGCTCCGCGCATGTGTCTGGTACCACATCTTGAAGGCGTTGCTTCCGGGATCGCGGGCCACGGTTACGTAGCCCCCGTCTTCCGCGACAACGGGATTGCCTTCGTGCTTGCGGGGAGCGTGGAAGACACGCAGCACCTCCTCGCGCTTGGGCTTGAGGGACCACCGGTTGTCCACGAGGTGGTCGTCCAAAAAGAACTGCGGCGTGTGGCCAATCTCGATTGGCTCCGCGCACGCTGCTATGCGGGTGGTGCAAGGCAGCAGCGCCAGGATGAACAGCGAGCGAAAGTAGCGTCCGGCATGCATGTCACCCGTGACGGTGGAGGGTTTGTACATCTCTCATTTTATTATGCAGGAAGATGTGATTAAATGAGGCGTTACCCAGCGACCGCATGAGCTTGCAGCACCTCCGCCGACTTTTTCTCCTGTTGCTTTGTCCCCTGGCGATCGGAATCTCAGCGTCCGCCGCGGATCGGCCCAAC
Source organism: Verrucomicrobiota bacterium (assembly GCA_023429545.1). Lineage (GTDB taxonomy): Bacteria > Verrucomicrobiota > Verrucomicrobiia > Verrucomicrobiales > Verrucomicrobiaceae > Roseimicrobium. The sequence continues at coordinate 7,177 of JAEYUU010000264.1, read as the reverse complement.
ATCATCTTCATCCTGGCAGATGACCTGGCGCAGGGGGACCTGGGTTGCTACGGCCAGAAGCTGATCAAAACGCCAAATCTGAATCGCCTGGCGGCGGAAGGCACGCGATTCACGCAGGCGTACTCCGGCACCAGCGTGTGCGCTCCATCGCGCAGTTCGCTGATGACGGGCCTGCACATGGGCCACTGCCCCATCCGTGCGAACCGTGAAATTGGGAAAGAAGGGCAGATGCCATTGCCACAGGGCACGGTGACTGTGGCGCAGATCCTGAAGGACGCCGGCTACGCCACCGCCTGCGTGGGGAAGTGGGGCATGGGCATGTTCAACACCACCGGCAGCCCGCTCAAGCTGGGCTTTGAGCACTTCTTTGGCTACAACTGCCAGCGTCACGCGCACAATTACTTTCCGACCTATCTCTACAACGATGATCAGCGCATCAACCTGGATGGGAAGACGTACGCCCAGGAGATGCTCGCCCGGGATGCGGAACGCTGGGTGGCATCACAGAAGAGCCGCCCGTTTTTCCTTTTCTACGCCATCACCCTTCCACATGGGAAGTACGAGATCGACAGCGTGGGAGAATACGCAGAACAGAAGGAGTGGACCAAGCAGCAGCAGATCTACGCCGCCATGGTGACCCGGCTGGACAGTGATGTGGGCCGGCTCATGACCACGCTCAAGGCGCTGAACATCGAAAACAAGACGCTTGTCATGATTGCAGGGGACAATGGATCTTCGTTCGCGCCCAGCTCCGAACTTGGGAAGCGTTTCGATCAGAACATGGGCGGCAAGCTGCGCGGCTACAAGCGCTCGCTGTATGAAGGCGGGCTGCGGCAGGCCGCAATTGCGCGCTGGACTGGAGTGGTGCCAGCCGGACGCGTCAGTGAGGAGCCATGGGCCTTCTGGGATTTTCTGCCCACGGCAGCCGAGCTTGCCGGTACCGATTTGCCCCAAGGCTACCAGACGGACGGGCTTTCCCTCGTGTCCATGTTGAAGGGCGGGCCGGCGCCGCATCGCGAATACTTCTACTGGGAGCTTCACGAAGGCACCCCGATTCAGGCGCTGCGGTTTGATGACTGGAAGGCCGTGCGCAATGGGCCGTCAAAGCCAATCGAGCTTTATGATCTGAGCGCGGATGAAAAGGAATCCAAGGATCTCGCGAAGGAGAAGCCGGACATTGTCACGCAGGCCGAGGCCATGATGAATGCCGCAAGGGTGGACTCGGCGGATTTTCCGCTGAAGGATGGGAAGTCAGGGAAGAAAAAGAGATGAAATGAGACTGGACGGTCCGCATCGTCATTGCCGCAGAGTCCGATCATGCGCATCCGCATCCTGAGTGACCTCCACCAGGAGTTCGGCGAAATCGACGTGCCGGATGTGGCGTGTGACCTCGTCATCCTCGCGGGTGATGTGTCCACCAAGCTCAATGGATTGAAGTGGATCCAGAGGCGCTTTGCGGAGGTGCCGGTGATCTACCTGTGCGGAAATCACGAGTACTATGGGGGCAAGCTGCCCAGCATCACGGACAAGCTGCGGGAGGAGTGCCGGGGAAGCATCATCCACCTCCTCGAGAATGACGCGGTGGAAATCGGTGGGTACTGGTTCTTCGGCTGCACGTTGTGGACGGACATGGCCCTTCACGGAGACTGGCACGTGGGTGCGGCACAGGCGGGAAGCGTCATGAATGACTACAAGCGGGTGCGGAACTCGGAGGAGGGTTACCGCCACCTCACGCCTCAGGATACGCGTGCGCTGCATCTGCGTTCGCTGGAGGCAATGCGCACCTTCATGGAAATGCATGACGCGAGCAGGACGGTGATCGTCACGCATCATGCTCCCTCCGTGCTTTCCCTGCCGGACCACCGGCGCGCGCAGCCCATCAGTTGTGCGTACGCCTCCCATCTTGATGATTTCATTTTGGAGAACGAGCCGCTGCTCTGGATTCACGGGCACATCCATCACAGCAACGACTATCAGATTGGCCGCACCAGGATTGTCGCGAACCCGCGGGCGTATCCGGACGCGCCCAATCCGGGGTTCACTTCAGATCTGGTGATGGATCTGGATGCAATCGCCGGAGAGCGGCTGCGGTGACACAGCACGGTTCGCTGGTTTACGTGCAGAGTGAAATGACTTGGTGGCCGCCATTCCGGAGTGGTGTACCCCTGTGAGCGGGATGGCCGCGGGTAGCGATACGGATGCATGCACCGCAGCACAGGACTTGACGAAAGGCGCAGGTAGCGGACAGGAATTGCGATTCCGCGCAATAGCCAGCATGACTTCCCCCGCCACGGTCCTCATTGTCGATGACGAGAAGCATACCCGTGAAGGTCTGCGGCTCTCGCTCGAGGAGGATTTTGATGTGTATGTGGCAGGCAGCATCGCGGAGGCGCTGGAGATTTTGAAGGGGGATCCGGTGGACGTCATGCTCACGGATCTGCGCCTCGCCGGTGAGAGCGGCATGGATTTGATCGAGAAGGCGTTGAAGCAGCCGCATCCGCCCATCTGCATCATGATGACCGCGTATGGGTCGGTGGACACGGCGGTGGAGGCGATGAAGCGCGGGGCCTATGACTTTGTCACGAAGCCGCTGAACCTCGATGAGGTGGAGATTCTCATCAAGCGCGCGCTGAAGAACCGCACGCTTGAGCGTGAGAACGTGGAGCTCAAGAAGCAGGTGGAGCGGAAGTACTCCATCGAGGGCATCCTGGGCCAGAGCGAGGTGATGAAGCCGGTGTTTGAGGTCATCGAGCAGGTGGCTCCCACGCGGGCCACGGTGCTGATTGAAGGAGAGAGCGGCACCGGCAAGGAGCTCGTGGCGCGCGCCATCCACCATCTAAGCGGCAGGCCGAAGGCGAAGCTGGTGACCGTCCACTGTGCGGCGCTCGCGCCCAATGTGCTGGAGAGCGAGCTTTTCGGGCACGAGAAGGGATCATTCACGGGCGCCATGGATCGCCGCCTTGGGCGATTTGAACTGGCGGATGGCGGCACGCTCTTCCTTGATGAGATTGGAGAGATCGACGCCAATGTGCAGGTGAAGCTGCTGCGCGCCCTGGGCGAGCAGACCATCGAGCGTGTGGGCGGCAGCAAGCCGATCAAGGTGGATGTGCGCGTGCTCGCGGCGACGAACAAGGATCTCGCGACTCTCGTGCAGGAGGGAAAGTTCCGCGAAGATCTCTTCTGGAGGCTGCGGGTGGTGCAGATTGACCTGCCTCCGCTCCGGGCGCGCAAGGGGGATATTCCCCTTCTGGCGGAGTCTTTTCTCAAGGAACTCGCGGCATTGAACGGCAAGCCGTACAAGCCCCTCAGTGAAGATGCCCTGCAGGCGCTCCTGGCCTACGATTGGCCGGGGAATGTCCGCGAGCTGCGCACCGCGCTGGAGCATGGCGTGGTGATGTGCAACACGCCGCGAGTCGGCCTAAGGCATCTTCCCCCGTACATCCTCTCTGGCGGGCCTGTTCTATCTGGCATTACGCTCACGAAGAATGCTGATGCCACCGCGACGGCAAACAGCGCTGCCCAACCGGCGGGCTTCCGGCCCGGGGGGGATCTGAATCTCGAAAAGATGGAGCAGGCCATGATTGAGGCTGCGCTCCAACGCACCGGGGACAACCGGACCGAGGCCGCGGAGCTTCTCGGTCTGAGCCGTCGCACCCTGCAACGCAAGCTTCAGGAAATGGGTCGTGTGAAGCGGATCCGCCGCCGCGGTGGCATGGATGCGCCCCTTGAGGATTCAGCGGGGGAATGAGCGACCTGGGTGATTGGCACCTCTCCCGCACCCGGGAAAGTCCGGAATCGCCCGTTGAACCAGGAGAATCCCCCGAAGGTTTTCCAGCTGACATTTAGAAACGTATGGTGGGCATTTTGTCTGGTCATCACTACGATGCTGAGACCCCCAAGTCATGAAATCTACCCCCCTCCTTTGGAACACCCCTGCCTGCCGCGCTCCCGGTCGGCAGGACTGCCCGGAAGCCTGCTCCTCTCCGAGGATGTCATGGCTCGCTGCGAGATTCGTCGGCACCCTTCTGGTGGCGTGCATGTTCTCTCTCGCGATGCCTGGCCTGGCGTGCGCAGCACCCCTTCCCGCGTTCGAATCTGATCAGGAGGCGCATGCCTGGCTGCGGAAGAACAGCCACTACTACAACCTCATGGCCGAGGATGTGGACAAGCGTGGCGGCATTGGGTTTGGTATGCTGGAGAACCGCGCTGGAGGCATGCTAAAGAACGAGCATGGGCAGCGGCGCATCCTCCTGGCGAAGGATCTGAAGGGTGCGGAGCGGCTCAGCATCCAAATCTTTGAACTCACGAATGCCTACCAGGAAAAGCTTCACACCGCCGTGGACGAGCGGGCGCGGAACGGGACCATCAAGACGCAGATTGAGTTCGGGCTGCTGCATGAGCTCATCGAGTATGACGGACTGCGTTACCATCGCTTTGTGCTGGCCGAGCTCGATGCGGTGATTGATGGGGGCGTCCCCCGGGAGATGCTCACCTGGATCAATCCCAAGCTCACCAACCTTGCGAGCTATGAGCTGCCACTGGCGTTCGAGTTTGTCGAAGCCCAGGCAAAGAGCGGCCACACTGGCCATTACCACAAGTGGTTCTGGACGCAAAAAGGCATGAAGCCCGCGGCGCGTTGACGGACCCCGGTGCCCGGCGTTACAGCAGCAGCATGTCCGTGCCGCATGTTCTCTCCACAGCACGCACCCACCTGCGCCCCTTCGAACTGACAGACGCGGACGCCGCGTTCGCGTGGTTCAGCGATCCGGAGGTCATGCGTTACATACCGTCACCTCCGGATGCCACGGTGCGCCAGACAGAGGAGCGCATCGGGCGCTATCTGGATCACGGGAGGAAGCATGGGTTCAGCAAGTGGATCATCATTGATGAAATGACGGGAGCGCCCCTCGGGGATGCAGGGTTCTTCACCCTGCCGGACAGCGACCGCGTGGAGCTGGGCTATCGTCTTGCGCGGCCGGCGTGGGGCAAGGGGCTGGCCACGGAGGTCGCGGCACGATGGCTTCAGGTGGCTCCCGAGTGGTATGGCTTCCGTGAGGTGTTTGCGTTTGCACACCCGGAAAATCGGGCGTCGCTGCATGTGATGGAAAAGCTGGGATTTCGTTTCTCGCACATGGAGCGGGTTTATGGCATGGATGTCCCGCTGCACCGGCTGACGCTGGCATCACCTGGCACTGGGCCTGCGATCACCCATCCCGTCGCAACTGTCTCCTCCATTTCCACCACCATGGATTCCCAAGCGCTTCACATTCCCGCGGGCACTGGCGCCACCTTCAATTTGCTGGGCCTGCCCACCACCATCAAAGTGACTTCCGCCCAGAGTGGTGGCGCCTATGTGCTGTATGAACAGACGGTTCTTCCGGGCATGGGGGTGCCACCGCACGTGCACACCAGGGAGGATGAGGTCTTCTTCGTGCTGGATGGTGAGGTGGAGTTTCTGGCGGGCACCCAGACGGTGATCGCGAAGGCCGGCGATATCCTGCACGCGCCTCGGGGCGTGCCGCATGCCTACAAAGGCGCCGGGGAAACTCCCGCGAAGGTGCGGTTCATGGCCTCGCCCGGTGACATTGAGGCCATGTTCGCACAGATCGCCTCATGGCCGGCGGACGTGCCTCCGGATCTGGGCAAGCTCGGCGAACTGTGCGGCAGGTTCGGCATCAGCTTTGTCTGAGCAGGGCGGGGGACAGGGTGTGATTTGCGGTGCCACCAGATTCAGGCCTCACCCACACCCCAGAGCACTTTCACCGTCTGGGCGGCAGCGGTGACGTCATGGACGCGGAAGATATGCGCGCCGCGGCGAATGCCTGCCGCAATGGATGCGACCGTACCGGCATCGCGGTCGAGAGGTTCAGGAAGACCCAGCACGTCGCCGATGACCGTCTTGCGTGACACGGGGAGCAGGAGGGGCCGCTCAAGGTGGTGCAGTTCCCGGAGGTCGCGATAGATGCGCAGGTTGTCCCCCCGTTGTTTGGCGAAATCGATGCCGGGGTCCAGGATGAGATGCTCCCGGGAAAGTCCGGCGGCCATGGCGAGCTCGATTTTCCCGGCGAAGAAAGCGTCCAGCGTGGCCATCACATCCGGATACACCACGTGGGTGTGGGGCACCTTCGGTTCGCCCACGGAATGCATGATGAGCAGGGCGGTGTCGTGCCGGGCGCAGAGCTCTGCGTTGCGAGGCGTGGGCAGGGCGGAGATGTCATTGAGCACATCGCCGCCTTCCGGCAGCACCTGCGCCACCACCTCGCTGCGCCAGGTATTGATGGAAAGCAGCGGGGGCCAGATCTGATCTGCATCCCAGGGAGGCTCTGGCATGGTGGCCAGCAGTCCCGGCCACGCGTGAATAAAGGGAACCAGGCGGGCCACTTCGTCATCGACACTGATGGGCCCCCGGTTGGTACGCGCACTTTCCGCGCCGATGTCGATGATGTCCGCTCCTTCGCGCAGCATGCGCTCCGCCTGAGCCAGCGCCACGCTGACATCCAGAGTGCCGTCCCGGCAGAAGGAATCGTCGTTGATGTTGACAATCCCCATCACGAGGGGCCTGCGGGGGAACCGCAGGCTGCGCTGGCGGAAGGTCAGTCGCATGGCCGGGAGGCTAGCGGATGGCGCGAAGCTGCCCGGCGAATGCCGCGAACGCAGTGGCCTGAGAGCGGAGGCGTTCCACCAGAGAGTCATCCGTGAGCTTCCCCTCATCGGAGAGCAGGTCGGAGACATGGGGAAGGAACACCCGCTCAGGGCAGATGTAGGCATTGCGGTAGCCGAAGATGGCCTGAAGCTGTTCCACCGGGCGCAGGGCGCCCCACATGCCCGCGGCCACCCCGGTGAAGGCCACTGGCCGGTGCTCGAAGGACTCGGGGAACTTGAGCATGTCGATGAAGTACTTGAGCACCCCCGGAATTCCACCGTTGTACTCCGGCGTCACGATATGCACGCCATCGCTTTGCAGAATGGCCTGGCTGAAGGGGGCAAACGACGCCGGCTTTTGCCCGTAGGATTGGGGCAGGAAGATCTCCTGCGGCAGATCTGCCAGGTCGAGGATGTCCACGGGATGACCGATTTCCTGATACAGCCCGGCGATGATGGCAGCGATCTTGCGGGTGTTGCTGCCGGGCCGGTTGGTGCCGGAAAGAAGGGTGATTTTCATGGGAAAGGGGGTGGG
>JAEYUU010000099.1 GCA_023429545.1 Verrucomicrobiota bacterium | reverse complement strand
GGGTAGGGGGGCACCTCGGAAAACCCATGAATGAAGATGTGTCCATGGATTTGCGCGCTCCAGGGCATGGGAGCGTTGTGATAGCGTCGCGAGTGGTGCATGCGGGAGCGGAAGGGGCCGGCGTGGTACTCTCCGGAGGGGGTCCTGCCATGGCGGCCAGAACTGATGCGGCATTGCAGCACGAGGCGGTCACCCTGCCATGCCTCCAGGCGCTGCGTTCTCAGATCGATGTCGACCTTCTTCGGGCCCGTGCGAACTGTCAGCCACCGCTTTCCATGGACTACTGTCCACGTTGCCACTTCAGGGTCATAGCGGATGCTCGCTCCCGCGGACTGGAGGCTGGACAGGCTGACCAGGCGAGTGCCGTCGGTCAAGTTTCGCACGTCGCGATCCGTCAGGCAAAAGTCATTGACTACACAGGTGCCGTCACCATTCCACTGGGCTTCCCAGCGTAGTTGCGTGAGAGCCTCGTTCAGCGGCACAAAAGCCTCGGCGGGCTCGGCCCAGAAGGTGATCCATCAATGACCAGGAGATTCTCTCCCCGGGCTTTTATCGTCAGACAGGTGGGCGCAAGAGCCAATACGGCGAGCCACAGCAGTGAGGCGCGGATCATGGGAGTATCCGTACACCTCATTCGGAGGGAGCATGGATGACGAAGACTGGCTTCGCGGTTTTTGATATCAGCTTCTGCACCGTCGATCCCAAGAGTGCCGCAGCGGTTCGCGTGCGGCCGTGTGTGCCCATGCAGATGATGTCCGCTCCAAAGGTGTCGGCGAGTTCCTTGATGGCCAAGGCGGCGTCCTTGTGGACGACGACCTCGGTGCTGAATGTGATCGACGAAGTTGCAAGCTGCCGTGGTACGAGCGCAAGAATCTTCGCCTCGGACTCCTCTTTGTCTCGTGCGACGGCCAGGCTGTGATCAAAGTACACTTCGGAAGAGATCACCGGATTGATTCCCGGCGAGGGATCATGACACACATGAACAATCTTGATGCGGCCCCCTTGCGGGAGAAGACCCACGGCATGCCGTATGGCATTGTCGCCAGAAGGGGAGAAGTCGGTGGCCACCAGTACACTGTGGATGGACGGCGCCTTGAACTCCGGCTGGTACGATGCCAGGGGCACACAGAGCACATTGGTAGAGGCATGAACCAGCACCCCGTGGGAGAAGGCCGGAGCAGCCAGCTTCCGGAGGCCATGGCGCTGGTGGGAGCCTGCCACGATCAGGTCTGCGTTCCTCTCTCTCGCCAGATCCAGGAAAGTCGCAAAAGCACTGCCGCAGGCGGGGCGCACATACACTTCCGCTGGAAGATTGCCCAGCGCGTCATGGAGCCGCTCCCAGATATCCCGCTCTCGACTCTGAAGATCATCGTTCTGCTCGTTCAGGGGGGGGATGGATGGGCGCCTGAGCTTGGAATGGTCGTTCTCACCACCCGTGATATAGGCCGCTTCAATCTGGACGGGGCCCCACGTTGCCAGTTGCTTTACAAAAGCCATGGCGGCATCTGCTGAGGCCGTAAAATCCACGGCTCAAAGCACGCGAAGCGGTCGTGTTTTATTCAGCCATGCCAGCAGCGGTTCGCCGTCGCGGACCACCAGCGAGGGCGTATGCACATGCGAGGCCACCCGCTCTGCCACGCTTCCCACAAGCCAGCGGCTGCCCAATCCCGTCCCCGTGGATCCCATCACCACCAGGTGCGGAGAACACTCCTCCGCAGCGGTCATGATCTCCGCGGCTGCGGGGCCGTGCCGGAGATTCGCGGTTACGATGGCACCTGCTTCGCGCAGACGAGCAGCTTCTTTCTCCAGATCTTCGCCCGCTCGTTGTTCCAGGACCACGGTGGCGGGGATGTCGGCAGAGACCAGCCAGTCGGAGGTGCTATGCACCAGATGCACTGAGCCTGTGGATATTGATTTGCCTGCGATTGCAGCCGCGATGTCGGCAGCCTGCATCGCGGGAGGTGAGAAGTCTGTCGCAGCAAGTACTTTCATGGCGGTGGGTGGGGTGGAGGCGTATCCAGCATGGAGCATGAGGTGAAATCGGCTCTCCTCCCATTGGCATTCTCTGTGCTGATTTTGGGTGCGGCATGGAGATGGGGAAGAAGGTAGTGGTGGAAGCGTGCCCATTCCCTCGCAAGATCTGCCTCGCGCCCTGCATGACAAATGGTAGAATGTCTCCATGCATGCTGCGTCCCATGATACACCGCTTGCGGTGGAGACCGCCGCGCGTGTCAGCAGGATTCTGGCTCCCACGGATTTCTCCCCACTTTCCAAGGCGGCGGTGGATGCAACGATAGCGATGCTTGAGCGAAGTCCCGGGACGTCTGTCACCGTGGCGCATGTGGTCGATCCCCACCGTGTCATCAAGGATGAAATCGTTTGCGACGAATCCCACAGCCACACGCTTTCAACGAGGCTCAATCACGCGGACAAGTTGATGCGGGAGCTGCGCACGGAATACGGTGAGAGGACCGGCTTGGAAACGCGCATCGTGGCGGGCAATGCCGCGCGCGCCATCTGCGACATGGCGAAGGATGAAGGCTACGATTTGATCGTCATGTCCAGCCATGGTCACACCGGGCTTGCCCGTGTCCTGATCGGCAGTGTGGCGGAGCAGGTGGTGCAGGAGGCTCCGTGCGCCATTCTGGTGGCGAAGCCGCCAAAAGATGAGGCGGGAGAGTTTCTGCAGGGACCCGCCCCATTGAAGTTCAGACGCTTTCTGGTTGGGTACGATCATCGGGCCGGGGCACGGCATGCGTTGGACATGGCCCGCGAACTGGCTGGGTCCCGGGAAAGCCATGTCACTTTGGTGCAGGCACTGGAACCAGATCCGGTGGGACTGGATCCGGTGGCGGACGCGCAAATGCGTGCGACGCGACTGGACGAGGCTCTCAAAAAGCTGACTGGCGTCCGCGCCAGACACCAGCCGGCAGGGGTAGGTTGGGACCTGCGCGTCGAAATTGGCGAACCATGGGATGTGATCGTCAGGGTGGCGAAGGAGACCTCAAGCGATCTCATCGTGGTAGGTCCACACGAGCACACCCGTTGGGGACACTGCTACGTGGGCAGCACTGCCCAGCGGGTGGTGAGACTCGCCCACTGTCCCGTGATGGTGGTGAAGTGAGAGGCCCGGCGTCGTGCTAATATCACTGGCGCTGTCTGGATTGCCGGGGCTGATGGCTATGCGTTAGAATCCCCGCGGCCGGAGTCCTGCAGGTCACGCGCTGCCAGAGCCAGTAGTTCCCTCACCTGATCATCGGTGGTCTGGGTGAAGTTGTGGTACCAGTGGCCGACGGCGATGAAGTTATCCGGCACCACGAGCGTGACGAGACTGTCCACCATGGGTTGAAGTTCCGCGCAGGTCTCCGGGGGAGCCACGGGCACCGCCACGATGAGTTCCGCCGGACTCTGCGCGCGAATCGCGCGGATGGCTGCCCGAATTGTCGCTCCTGTGGCAATGCCATCATCCACGAGGATCACGATCCTCCCCTTGATTCTCGCAGGCGCGTCATGCCCACGGTAGGCAAGCTCGCGGCGAGTGAGCTCCAACTGCTGCAGAGCGGTCACTTTCTCAATGGTTTCCTGGGACACTCCGGAACTCATGACCACGTCGTCATTCATCACGCGGATGCCGCCGGAGGCAATTGCCCCCATGGCCAGTTCCTCCCATCCGGGCACACCCAGCTTTCGAACGACCATGACATCCATTGGAACGCGAAGCTGCCTGGCGACTTCATAGGCCACCGGCACACCTCCGCGTGGGAGCCCGAGCACAATCACATCCTTCCCATCAGCGTACTTCGAGAGAGCCTGGCCCAGTAACTCGCCTGCGTGGTGGCGATCAAGAAAACATGCCGAATTCATGAAACGTCTCCTGATGGAATGGTACTGGTGTCGAGGTGGTGACGAAACCAAGTTGCCGCATGATGGGCCACCTGAGGCAGGGCTCCGTACTCTTCAAACAGGTGGGTCGCGCCGGGAATCACCTTGATTTCTTTCTCACAGCGCAGTTCCGCCAAGGCTTCTTCGTTCAACAGAAGCACGTTCTCATCAGCACCTCCTACAATCAACAGGGTGGGGCATCGGACCTTGGAAAGAGCATCGCCCGCCAGATCGGGCCGTCCGCCTCGTGAGACCACTGCTCCCACTTCATTCCCCATGCGCGCTGCCGCTACCAACGCCGCAGCCCCTCCGGTGCTGGAACCAAAAAAACCAATGCGCATGCCCTGGGTCCCCGGCCGCGCCAACAGCCAGCGCGCGGTGGCAATGAGGCGGTTCGCAAGAAAGTCGATATCAAACCGAAGTTTGCGCGTGACGTCATCCATCTCCTCTTCCTCAGCGGTGAGAAGATCAAACAGGAGGGTGCCGAGTCCCTTCTCCCGAATTCTCCATGCCACGAGTTGGTTGCGTTTACTGTGGCGGCTGCTGCCGCTGCCGTGAGCGAATATCACTACCCCGGTTGCCTTTGCGGGAATGTCCAGAGAACCTTCCAGCAGGACACCGTCCACCGGGATGTGGACGGTTTCTCCATCCAGCGGGTCGTTGTCCTGTATCACGGGCGGGAATCGTTTCATGGTGCTGGGGGTGGGGGGACAACATCATCTTCAGCGGCGCTCGGATTATCCGTTTCATCCGGCTGCACCTTTTTGCGCTCGAAAGGGGAAGCGATGGGATTGAGCCTGCTCAGGTGAGGTCCTGGCTTTTCCCCTTCTTCCTCCAACCGCGCTTCCACCTCTCTTGTATACCTCGTCCAGGGCATGGCCTTCAGCCGGGCGCCGGAAATGTTTTTCCCGGTTTCCTGGCAGAAGCCGTACGTTCCATCCATGATGCGCTGAATGGCCGCATCTACTTCCTGGAGCATGTCGTCCTCATGGGACCACATGGCCAGCGCCAGATCGTGGTCGAACTCGTCGGTGGCGATATCCGCCATCGCCGCGCCATCCAGATCTATCGCTTCGGCGGCCTGGGCTGCCTCTTCCTGGTAACCGCGATCCTTGAGGAGTCGTGCCCGGAGCCCCATGAGGGTGCGGTAGTGCCACTTCCATGCCTCCGGAATCGTCCCGCTGGAACCACTCTTGATGGGACCTGTTTTGTTTGCAGGGTTCTGCAAAGGTTTCCTGGGTCGGTGATCTGGTTTCATGAGTTACTCCATTCCATGTTCGAGGCCTGCAGCTCCATGCGCCTCCTTCGGTTCTGGCACTTCCGTCATGGTGGCCTCCGTCAGCAGCAGGATACCCGCGACGGATACCGCGTTCTCCAAGGCGATGCGGACCACCTTGGTGGGGTCGATGATTCCAGCCTCTGTCAGATCTGCATAAACCCCGCGCCCCGCGTCGAAACCAAAGCTGCCGGTTCCTTCGCGCATCTTTGCGACGACCACGCCGCCATCGACCGAAGAGTTCTCGGCAATCTGTCTCGCAGGGGTTTCGAGTGCGCGCTTGAGTACGATCAGGCCAGTGCGTTCGTCACCTTCAGCTTGCGCCGCCTCGCGTTCCACGGCGTCAATCGCCCTGAGCAGCGCAAGTCCTCCACCCGGGACGATGCCTTCCGCAATGGCTGCCTTGGTGGAACTGATTGCGTCATCAAAGGCATCTTTGCGGGCTTTCATTTCGGACTCTGAGGGAGCTCCAACACGGATCACGGCCACGCCACCAGCCAGTTTCGCGAGCCGCTCCTGCAGCTTCTCACGATCGTAATCCGAGGTGGTCTCCTTGATTTGCCGGCGCAGCTCATTGCAGCGGCCGGTGATCGCCTCCTTTGCTCCCTGGCCACTCACGATGGTGGTGGTGTCCTTCGCCACCAGCACGCGGCGGGCACGCCCCAGGTCATGCAGCGCGACCTTCTCCAGTTTCATGCCCAGCTCATCGGAGACGACTTTTCCTCCAGTGAGAATGGCCATGTCCTGTAGCAGGGCCTTCCGGCGATCGCCGAATCCGGGTGCCTTCACCGCTACGCAGGCGACCACTCCACGCAGGCGATTCACAATGAGGGTGGCCAGTGCCTCCGCCTCCACATCCTCCGCCACGATTACGAGCGCACTTCCACTCTTGGCCACCTCCTCCAGCAGCGGGAGCAGTTCCTGGATGTGGGAGATTTTGCGATCCGTAAGCAGAATCACCGGATCATTCAGAGCCACCTCCATCTTTTCGGGATCCGTGACAAAGTAAGGAGAAATATATCCACGATCGATTTGCATGCCTTCTACCACTTCCACGCTCGTTTCCGTGGTCTTCGCCTCCTCGACGGTGATGGCGCCTTC
>JAEYUU010000633.1 GCA_023429545.1 Verrucomicrobiota bacterium | reverse complement strand
CCGGAACACGCCGCAGGGCGTGGGGGATGGGGGGCATTTTCAGGGTATTTTTCGAATTGCATCTGTGGACCTAGCACCAACGGGCCACTTTTGCGGAACGTCTGACTCCAATTCCGCAAACAAGAGGCCTTTTGTGCTTTGCAGAGAGAATGGCCGCGACATCGGGCAGTATGCCCGGGGAATGCGCCTCTAGCGTGCGTGTCCCGCGCTCGATTCAAGGTGCTGGAGTGGCCCGTCCATCACCGCTGCGCCCGGCACATAAAAGTTGCCGCGACTCATTTCCCTGCTCGTACATTCCAGTACTGGCCTTCACCGTGAACAACTTTTCGGCATGACCATCGACAACCTCCTCTCAGACGAATCCCTTCGCCTCTCCGAGTTTCCCGTGGCGCGGAACACCATCTTCATGGCGCACGGCGGGGTGTGCATTCTCCCGCAGCGCGCGGTCCGGGCCATGAACGACTATTTGGAGGTGTGTGCCACGCGGGGTCAGGAGAACCTGGAGATCTGGAAGCACCTGAATGAGACCCGCGTGGTCGCCGCGAAACTGATTGGTGCGCAGGCCAGCGAGATCGCGCTGCTGGGACCGACCTCACTAGGCTTGAGTCTCGTGGCCAATGGCTTCCCCTGGCAGGCCGGGGATGAGATCGTGTGCTACCAGGATGACTATCCCGCGAATGTGTACCCATGGATGGACCTGCAGCGGCGCGGGGTGGTGCTGAAGTTCATCGAGCCAGAATTGCCTGGCCACATCACGCCTGAGCTAGTGGAGCGCGCACTGACTCCGAAGACACGCATGGTGGCATTGGCTTCCTGCCACTTTTTCACCGGATACCGCATTGATGTGGATGCCATCGGCCAGATGCTGCGCGCAAAGGGCATCTACTTCTGCCTCGATGCCATCCAGACGGTGGGCGCCTTTCCCACCAGCGTGGAGCATGTGGACTTCCTCAGCGCGGACGCGCACAAGTGGATGCTCGGTCCCATGGCGGCAGGCATATTCTTTGTGCGCGAGTCGCTGCATGACCTGCTGCGGCCCACACTCATCGGCGCGTGGAATGTGAAATCACCCAACTTCATCACGCAGGACCAGGTGGAGTTCGAGAAAGGTGGCCGTCGTTATGAGCCGGGCGTGCCCAATGCCGTGGGCATCTATGGCATGCGCGCGGGCATGGACCTCCTGCTGGAGATGGGCATCGAGAATGTGGCCGCGCGTCTCCTGAGGCTGAAGGCGCATCTCGTGCCAAAGCTGGAGGCCCTGGGGTTCCAGATGCTGCCTCCCGCTGCTGGGGCAAATGCCAGCAGCATCACCACGGCGACCAGGGATGGGGGGACACCCCTGGACCAAGTGTTTGACCATCTCTCCACGAACGGAGTGACCGATTCACTGCGGCATAATCGCGCCGGGCGCGCCCATCTTCGTTTCAGTCCGCACTTCTACAATACCGAGGCGGAAATCAACCGGGTGTGTGCGCTGATGGCGGAGGCGTGATCCAGACATGGGAGAGTCGCCTGCGACATTTGCTGAGGTGGATTCAGAGCCAATACAGGCACGCTGAGGGCGAACATCCGGGTGATGCGCGAGGAAAGCTGGCCTTAAGAAAGCCGGTGCCGCGGACGTATGGGTGAGGCTCCAACTGCGATGAAACCGACACTCCTCGCCCTCACGCTGGCTTTATGTACGTCCTCCGCGTTCGCCAAGGTCGAGCGCATCTGGATGACGCACCAGTCGCCGGACAATTCGAAGATCGTCATCTCCTGGGAAACCACCAATCCAGGCGATTCCGTTGTCGAATTTGGCACTTCGCCCCAGCTTGGCCAGACCTCGAAAGTGGATGGCAGCCGAACATTGCATCATGTGGAGATCCCGATACTGCAGAAGGACGTGGTCTATCACTACCGCGTAAAGAGCGGTGACCAGGTGTCGGACATCAACACCTTCAAAGGCTATCCATCGAAGCCGCTGCGCATCGCCGTCGTGGCGAACATCCGCGCCGATGCGAAGCTGAACTTCGCGGCGATCAAAAAGGATGATCCGCATCTGCTCCTCTCCTCCGGAGACACAGCCATGCAGTATCAGTTTGCCACGCAGGCCGACAAGGAGGCCACAAAGTCGCACAGCACCGCCATCGATACGCAGGCGGACCTTTTCAAGAGCACGCCCTTCATGGTGTCGCTCGGCAATCTCGACCGCAAAATCCGTCCGAATGGCCTCAGCATGGAGGAGCCAGGCTACGACATCGCAGCCACGGGCTACCGGAAGTTCTTCGCGCTTCCGGGCAAGGAATGGATCTGGGCCTGGGACATCCCGGACTTCGATCTGCGCCTCATCAGCGTGGACATGAGCCACACCGGTGACTTCGGAAAGCCGAACCAGGCCTGTAATGCCTTCGACAAGGACTCCGAGCAGTTCAAATGGTTCGAGGAGACGATGAACGCGACGAAGGCCGGCTTTGTGATCAGCGTCTACGGCGAGACGAACGGCACCGTGCGTCGTCATGCTGAGGGCGGCTGGAAACGCGTCATCGAAAAAGGCAGCATCGCGATCTCCGGCGAGTGCTACCACGCCGAGCGCACCGTGGTGGACGGCATGACCTACTACAACAGCTCCGTGCGCGGCAACGGCACCTTCGGTCACGACCCGCAGGCCGCCTTCTCCGACAAGGCCGCCAGCTACAAGCTCATCACCCTGGATCGGGATGCCGGCACGATGACCGTGGCCCTCAAAGCACTCGACGACGGCCGCGTGCTCGATCAGCAGACTTTCAAAAAGCGCTCAAAATGAAACTCGCCATCCTTGCTCTCAGCCTTTGCACCCTTGCCGTGCACGCTGCGGAAAAGCCCGCACCACTCGCAAAGGCAGCGCCGCCCGCGCCGCTCGCGAAGGCCGAGTTTGTCGTCTCCGGCCTCGAATGCGGAAGTTGCGTTTACATCGTGCAGTATCAGTTGTCACAAACGCCGGGCATCGCCGAGGTGGAGGTGCTGCAAGGCGCCGAAGACTTCGCTCGCGTGAGTTACGACCCAAAGGTGCTCAGCGAGCACCAGATCGCCCAGGCCGTGCGCGAGGCGCCTGGCCTCCATGGCACACCCTACGTCGCCACGCTGAAGCTGCGCGTCCCTGGATTCTCGCAAAACTCCGCCAAAGTGAAGAGGCTATTTGAGACGTGGAAACCATGGATCGAGCTGAAGGTCTGGGACGAACATGCCGGTGAGCTGATCGTGAACTTCCACGAGCTCAAGAAGGATGCGAAAGGCGCCTTTCCACGCGGCTGGAGCCTCGCCGATCTCAAACTGGGCCTTCAAGGCATCGGGTTGAAGTGCGAAGTCATGACGCCTGGCGAGCTATGACTCGTCTGTGCACGTGGAACTCGTCAGTCGATTCTCCAAACGAAAAAGGCCTCTGAAAAGGCCTCATGGTGTCCGTGATGAAAGAGGTGCCGGGCGGGGAGGCTTCGGCATGGGAAGGGTGGGTCCATGCAGATAGAAGCCTGTCCCGCCCGGCTTGCGCGCGCGCCAACAATCAAGGGCGCGACGGCGCATGCGAGCGCGGGGCGAGTCGCGGCGTCAGCGCCACGAGAATCGTGGGGGACTGGACTCGCGAGGGGCGCTCAGACTGTTCATGAAGCTGGAACCCGAGGTAAGGGTGCCGCTCTGCACCAGGCGCACCGGCAGGGGCACGCGGGTGTAGTCGCCTTTGGGGAGCTTGAGATGCGTGTTGTTGGTGGAGGTGATGACGGGGAAGTTCATACGGCGGGGACTCCGGTTGGAGGTGGGGAGGTCTGGCTACTAGGCCGGGATAGGTGCAGGGGCCGTGCCATGTGGTTGAAGCAGAAGATAGGTGAAATATCCAGGCATCGGGAGAATGAAGGCAACTCCCTCAGGGTGTGCGCGCTTGACAGGGTAAGGCGGCCATCCGATGGCGGCGACTTGAAGGTGCGTCCCCCTTGCACTCAACCATTCCCGGTTTGCATCCTGCAAACAAAGAACCGCCTCAATGGGCGGAATGCACGTATGAACCACCCGGAACTCGGGGCCTACTTCACCACCATTTCAGTAAAGGGCCATGCGTAGGCCTGAAGGAACACGAGCACTCCGACCAGTGCTGCGAGAATGATGCTGTGCCAGAAGACGCGGCGGAGAATGGCGCTCTCCTGCCCGAAGACATTGGCGGCGGTGGTGGCGACGACGATGCTCTGGGCATCCACCATTTTCCCCATGACGCCACCCACGCTGTTGGCGCTGGCCATGAGCACGGGACTCACGCCGACCTGCTGGGCCGTGACGGTCTGCAGGGATCCAAAGAGGACATTCGATGCGGTGTCGGAGCCCGTGAGTGCGACCCCGAGCCAGCCAAGCAACGTGCCGAAGAAGGGATAAAGCCAGCCGGTTTTCGCCAGGGCGAGACCCAAGGTGGCATCGGCACCGGAGTACTTCGTTACGAAGCCAAGTGCCAGCATCGCGGCGATGGTGATGAGGGAGAGGCGTATCTTCACCAGGGTGTGGAGCCACACCTGCAGCATGCGCACCGGGGCGAAACCCATGATGATGCCGGAGATGATGGCGGCCAGGAGAATGCCGGTGCCGGTGGTGGAGAGGAGGTTGAGCGTGTAAGTAGCCTTCTCGGGCTTGGCCGGGGCGTCTGGCGGGATGACGGGCGGGGTGCGAACGACGGCCTCATGGAGACCGGCCACGGGAAGGTCTCGTGAGAACACGCCGTCGAGCGTGTCCTTCGTGCCCTTCTGGCTCCAAAGAAAGACGACACTCACGAGAATGACCCACGGGAGCCACGCGCGCTTCAGCGGGCGTTCCTCATGGCTTTTACCCTCCAGCAGTGACACTCTCGCCGATGGGGCGGACAGAGCCGCGATGGTGGCTTTGGGCTTCCACACTTTCAGCAGCACTACCATCGCCAGTGTGGCGAAGAGAGCGGAGCCAATGTCCACCAGCATGGGGCCGTGATAGTTGGAGATGATGAACTGCATCACGGCGAAGCTCACACCGGCAGTGACGGTGGCGGGCCAGATATCACGCAGGCCGCGCCAGCCGCTGTAGGCCATGATGATCCAGGTGGGGATGATGGCGGAAAAGATGGGGAGCTGGCGGCCTGCCATCTGGGAAAGGGTTAACTCTTCCAGGCCGGTAACCTTGCTCAGCGTGATGATGGGAATACCCAACGAACCGAAGGCTACAGGCGCTGTATTCGCAATGAGCGAGAGGCAGCACGCTTCGAGCGGCTTGAAACCAAGCTGAATGAGCAAAGCCGCGGTCACTGCGACAGGTGCGCCAAATCCGGCGATGCCCTCAAAGAAAGAACCGAAGCAGAACGCCACCAGCAGAAGCTGGATTCGCGGGTCCGGGGCGAGGCGGGTGAAACTGTGCCGCAGCGCGTCGAACCATCCCTTCTCCACCGTCATGTTGTAGAGAAAGAGAAGATTGAGGATCATCCAGCCGACGGGCATGAGGCCGAAAGCGGCGCCATATCCGGCCGAGGCGAAGGCGGCGGTGGCCGGCATGTG
>JAEYUU010000080.1 GCA_023429545.1 Verrucomicrobiota bacterium | reverse complement strand
GGATAGTTCACCGGCCAGGAGTGGTCCGCCGTCCACTGGTGCAAGTCGCTGCCGCACACGCCGACATTCGCCACTTCCAGAAGGACGTCTTCGGCACCGATGTCGGGCTTGGGGATTTCACGGATTTCGACAGAGCCTTTTTCGGGTGCGAAGTTGACGACGGCAGCGGAGTTCATAGAAGAGGGTGCGTTGCGGAAACGTTGATGAAGGAGAAAAGAGGGGAGCGGGTTGAATCAGCCACCCACTGCTACATCGCCGTAGGCGTGGATCTTTTCACAGATCAGCCGCAGTGAGCTTTCCAGGTCGCCGTCTGCGGTTTTGAAAGCATCCGCATCAATGGTGAGCGGAGCGCCAAGTACGACCAGCGGGGCGCCGAACTCAGGGCAGCGGATGGCCTGCTCCAGGGTGAGGCCGCCCACGGCCTGCACGGGCACCTTCACCGCCTGCACCACTTCGCGAAGCTGATCCAGCGGACTCGGCATGCGGCTGCCGGCTGCGGCAATGCCACGGCGTTCATCGTAGCCAATGTGGTGTATCACATAATCACAGCCGAGATCCTCCAGCCACTTCGCTCCCTCCACCATGTTTGGGCACACCATGTTGTCGCCCATCACCTTCGCGCCGAAGTCACGCCCTGCGTTCACCACGCACTTGATGGTTTCCGCGTGAGCGCGTGCCATGACCACGACGTGGGTCGCGCCGGCCTTGGCCATCATTTCGGCTTCCAGATAACCTCCATCCATCGTCTTCAAATCCGCGACGATGGGTGTATTTGGGAATGCCTTGCGCAGCGCACGCACACCATGCAACCCCTCGGCAAGGATGAGCGGTGTGCCGGCCTCCAGCCAGTCCACGCCAGCACGCATGGCCAGGGCGGCAGTTTCAAGAGCTTCGTCGATGTTCGTGAGGTCGAGGGATATCTGAACGATGGGTTTCATGACTGGTGAGGGATGCGAAAAGGACTCTTTCGTGCGTCGTTGAATCAATCATGCCGCGGATTCTTCCGGAGGCATCCACTCCGCCCACTCGCGGATATGCTTCTGCATCTGCTGCACCGCCTTCTCGGGATCACCGGCGGAGAGCGCGCGGAAGATGGGGCGATGTCCGCGCAGGGCGTGGTCGCTCACGGGAATGGCATTGTCCGCCTGCCAGCGGTGGGCCTTGGCCAGCAACAGCTCGAACTGCGTGCGCACCGTGTGCCAGCAGACGCGCAGCCGCTCGTGACGCGCGGCCTGCATGATCAAATCGTGGAACTCAACATCGAGGCGGCTGATGTTCGTCACATCCTTCTCCTCCTCCAGCGCCTGGAGATTGCTCTTCAGCAGCGCGAGATCCTGTGAGGTGACTTTTTCGGCCGCCAGCTTCACGCTCATCAGTTCCAGATTGAGCCGGAGGGACAGAATCTCATCGAAGTCCGCCTTGGTGAAGTGCCGCACCTGGCAGCGGCCGCGGTGATCAAAGACCACCACGCCATCGTGCTCCAGTTCGACGAGCGCCTCGCGTACCGGCACCCGGCTCACGTGAAGTTGCCCGGCCAGCTTCGGTTCGCTCACCTGGCTGCCTTCGGCGATCTGGCCGGAGATGATGGCCCGCCGCACTTGGGCAGCCACTTCCTCCGCCAGCGTGGAGCGGCGGATGGCATGGAGTCCGTTGGTAGGGAGGGTGGTCATACTGTATACAGTATAAGTATGACTTGTAGGCAGGGTCAGGACCCCGTCAACGCGCTTGTTGCATTTTTGTCACGGGCCATACCCCTTCAAGATTCTCACAAGTCGGTTGGCGCACCTGAGTTCCTGCGCTTAATTCATCCATCAATCAACACCAGCTCCCTCAAAGCCATGCCTGTGGAAGATGAGACCCCGCCGTCCGCGCAACAAGAGGCCGTTCTCTGGAGCGGCTACTCCTCCCAGTGGGTGCATTTCTGGTGGTATCTTCTTTGCATCCTCCTGGCGGTAGCCGCTGTGGTTGGTTCGCCTTTCACGGCGGGGCTCTCCCTCGTGGGACTCCTCGTCCCGCTCGCGATGTGGATCGCCCGCTGGTGGATGACCAGGACAACCCATTACGAACTGACCTCCCAGCGCCTACGCAAGACCTCCGGCATCCTGAACCGCACGCTGGACGAACTCGAACTCTACCGTGTGAAGGACTACAGCGTAGAATTGCCGCTGCTCATGCGCATCCTCGGCTTGGGAAATATCCGGCTGGTCACCTCTGACGCTACCACTCCGGTGGTGGACATTCCTGCCATCAGTGGCGCCATGGAGGTGCGGGAGCTGCTTCGCACGGCCGTCCAGGCTGAGCGTGACCGCAAGCGTGTGCGCGAACTGGACGTGGACGGCTCAGGCGGCGACACCTTTTCCTGAGTCTTTCGACCTGGGGACACGGGGGAGAATGAATCTTTTCCCCGTAGCATCCTTTTGGATTTTTGCCGAATCTTGAGTGGCGGCAGGCTGCGTATTCAAGGGCACCTTCATCAAGGCGCGTGCCAAAAATGTGTAGACATTTAATATCGCTTAACTAAACTCCGTGGAAATTATGACGGCTGCGCACACCACTGCTACTTCAGGAGTTGTCTTCACGCATCCCACCCTGCTCAATGACAGCACACAGACCGGGGATGGATATCACCAGGAGTTGCTCCGCGGCGTCACGCACAAGCTGAACAACCTTCTCGCCATCATCCAGGGCTTCAGCAGTCTCATCATGATGAATGACGACCTCGATGAAGGGTCCAGGGAAAACATGCAGCACATCAAGGAGGCAAGCATGGCGGTCTCTGGTCTGAGCGAGCGTATTCGTGTCGCCGGAGGCTGCGCCAAGATTACTCCGCAGAGTCTGAACCTGGCTGACTACCTCAATGCAGTGGACATGTCCCTGCGTGATCCTTTCATCAAGGCGGGCGTCCCGTTTGATATCGAGGTGGCTCCCGGACTTCCCACCGTGGATGTCGATCCCTCCAAGCTCAAAGATCTGATGCTGGAGATCCTGCGCAATGCCGCAGCCGCCGCGCAAAAGGGAGGTGGGCGCGCGCTCTTGCAGATCAGCGGCCCCGGGATTGTCACACCGACCCAGGAAGGGCGCGTGGACATCCTCATCACGAATACTGGCTCCACGATTCCCCAGGACAAGATTCAGGAGATCTTTAAGCCCTTCGTCAGCAGCCGTAGCAGCCACCACCTCGGTCTCGGCCTTACCGTTGCTGCCATGCTCTCCCAGCAGATGAACGTCCGCCTCGGAGTGAATTCCGAGGAGAACATCGTCACCTTCTGGCTGAGCCTGCCAATGGCGTGAGGTCACGCCCCCCGTCGCCGCACTTCCTCCAGCGCCTTCACGACTATCTCCGCTGGTCGCGCTTCGCGGCACTTCTGCGCTGCAGTACGGCATGCTGCCGCCACGCGGTCGTCTTCCCGCAGTTGTCTGAGCATCGCTGCTACCTTCGCAGCCTTGAATTCCTTCGGAGCCAGGCTCGCTGCAGCCCCCAGCTTTTCCATTCGCGCCGCATTGTCCGGCTGGTCATGCCCCATGGGCATGAGGAGCTGTGGTACGCCCGCCGCCAGCGCCTGTGAGAGCGTCCCGATTCCGCCGTGGTGAAGGAGGACACTCACGCGCGGCAGCAACTCGCCGAAGGGCAGATAGTCGAAATGCCGGGCAAATTCCGGCAGCGGCGAGGGAAGCTGCTCTGGATACCGTGTGCCAATCAGGGCCCGCATGCCTGCCAGGCGACATGCTTCCAGTCCCTCGTGGAAGAACTCCTGCGCCTGTGCATTGCCGCTGCCCGGGCTCATCAGCACGGGTTTGTCGCCGGCGTCGAGCCACTCCTTGAGCCTTGCCGGGAGCTCGTACTGCCCCTTCAAATCCTCCAGGGGAAAACCAGCTTGCGTGGTGTGAGCAGGCCAGTCCGGTTGCGGCGCAGCGAACCACGAGGGGAAGAGCGCCAGGTTCGCATCCGGCGAGTGCATCCAGCAGGGCAGCGGTCGGGGCGGTGGAGGCACGCCGATCTCGCGGCACAGCCGTCGCAATTCTGGAGAGAGCTTGAAATCCGCCGGGTTCGGCATGGCAAACATGATCCGCTTCACCCAGCGCGGCAGTTTGGTGATCCAGGCCATGCTGGGAATCAGCACGGGCGTGTCGTAGAGGCTCAGGAAACAGGAAGGCTGCAGATGCGTGGACACCAGGGGAAGGCCGAACTTTTCCCGCGCCACCCGCGCCGCGAACAGATGAAACGGCGATACCAGCCGGGTCTCACCATGCCGCACCCGTGAGGCGATGATCTCATAGCAGGGCCGCAGAAACTTTGCGCCGTATTCCAGCACCAACGCCGTGCCCTTCAGCGGTTTCCACAGGTCCGGGTGATGCACGATCGCCTCGAACTCCTCCTCATCGCCCAGCGGCAGAAATGGGAGCCCAGCCCCCTCCACCATCTTGCGAAACATCGGGGCGGTGATGACTTCCACCTCATGACCACGTGCCAGCAGCAGCCTGCCCATCCAGATGAAGGGGTTCACATCACCGGCACTGCCGATGGGGGTCAGGAGAAAGTGCGACATCTGCCCTAACGCTGCACCAGTCCCGGGCGTTCGTATATTGTCGCCTCCCGTGCAATT
>JAEYUU010000040.1 GCA_023429545.1 Verrucomicrobiota bacterium | reverse complement strand
CATCCCCCCTTTCCCATCTGTTTCATGATCCGCCTTTGTCTGCTCTTACTTCTCCTGGCAGGTGGGGTGCCTCTGGCTCCTGGCACCGAATTCAAACCGGAAGGTTTCGGCGCCTCTTCCAAAGGTGGTGAGGGAGGACGGATCCTGATGGTCACCCGGCTAGATGACAACCCCAGAAAGCCCGCCTCCGGCAGCCTCCGCTGGGCACTGCGCCAAAAAGGGCCTCGCGTGGTGAAGTTTGCCATGGCGGGCACCATCTCGCTGCAGGATCGGATAGAGATCAGGGAACCCTACCTGACCATCGATGGCACGGACGCTCCCGGCGCCGGCATCTGCATCCGCGGTGGCAGCCTTGAGTTCAAGCGCACCAATGACATCATCGTGCGCCAGATCCGGGTCCGGCTCGGCGATGAAACAACGCTACGCAAGGTCAGGGCATCGAGGCGGGACCGGCCTGTGAATTCCGACGGGCTTGATTGCATCGGCCTCTCGGACTCCCGCCGCATCCTTTTCGACCACTGCTCGATCTCATGGAGTTGCGATGAACTCTTCGGCATCACCCGCTGCCAAGATGTGACCATCCAATGGTGCATCTTGGGTGAACCGCTCTCCAATCCCAGGCTGCATCCCTACGGGGACAATCACGCCTTTGTCCTGAACTGCAGCGCCAGCACCCTGAGCCTGCACCACTGTCTGCTGGCGCGGTTCGTCATGCGCGGGCCACAGTTTGAATGCAACGACATGACGCCGAAGAGCAAATACACGGTGCGCATGGAGGCTGTGAACAATGTCATCTTCGACTACCAGCGCAGTGGGTCCCGCTACTCCACCGGTGTGGAGAACGGGAATGGCACCCGGAGGGGCAAGGTGTTCCGCTTCCAGTTCCTGAACAATCTCTACATCACCTCCTCCACCAAGGCCGTCGAGATCGAAGCCATCGACAAGTACGGGGACGACGCGGACGTCAGGACCGCCGTGCAGGGGAACAAGGTAATCGTCCGGCCCACCGCAAAGTACGGGCCGTCCACCCATAAGGCCCCTATGCCCACCCACAAGGGCGGTATCCGCCCCATGCGGGTGGTCCCCCCCACTTCACCATCACCTACCGAGGGCAGCGCTGGAAATTGGCTCACTGCCTTGGCGGATGCCCGACCCGCAACCTGGCCACCGGGCAATGCGCGGGGAGACGTGGTGACGGAGCGTCTCTTCAAAGCGCCGATCCCGGTGCGTGTCGAGTCCGTGGAGTCAGCAGCCCATCGGGTCCTGGCAGAGGCCGGGCACCGCGCTCCGCTTGACGAGGTCGATGCGCGTCTGGTGATGGACGTCACGATGTTGCGGTTCAGAGATCCCATCACCTCGCAGCGGGATGTGGGTGGCTGGCCGGATCTGGGAGGTGGACGAAAAGCCCGTCTCGGGACCATCGTACACCCGCCCTACCGCGAATAGCGGGCGCAGCGGTCAGTGTACCAGTGCGATTTGACCTTCGACACTTGGGGCGGCTGGCTTGGGCAGCACGTTCTCCCCTGCCCCCGCGCCGCCCCCAGCGCGAGCACGCTCAATCTCCCCCGAGTCCAGCCGCAGAGGTTGCACACGATCATTCTCCGCGCCGGAGCCGATCCCGATGGACCTGCCCATTGCCTGGCCCATGCGCGTGAAGCCTCCTAGCGGATTGGCCTTGCAACTGGTGAGGACCACGGCAGAAGCAACGAAAAGACACAGGCAGGTGGTGCGTAGGTTCATGGCTGCCGGTTTACCATAAGCGCCCAAGCTTGTGAAGCCGCAAAACGCCATCGAACAAAAGCGGTGCGGGACTCGTCTGAAGATATTCAGCCCTTCCCCACATCAACCAATCCTGTTAGTCTCACCCCGCCATGAACTCCCGCTCCCGCTCCATGTTCGTTGCCGCCGCTGCCGCGGCCGCGTGCCTGATGTTTGCTTCAGCCTTGCCGGGGCAGCAGGGCCGTTCCCGTCTCGGCAGCCAGACAGAGCCGGGCTCCTTGTATATCGAGGACATCCTGCCCAAGCCCGTGCGGCTGAGCGTCGCTGGCGATTCAGTGATCTACTACCAGCTCGATATGCAGCGCCCCTTGGGGCAAATGGCACCCGGCACCACGGTCCAGTTGGTGGCCATGACGGACACGACATACAAGGTTCGGGGCCGTGCACGCCACGGCGACGTGGCCGGCTGGATGCGCAAGGAGGATCTGAAATCCCCTGACCCCCAGCTCTACGACAAGCTGAAGGCCTTCTATGAGCGCCAGAAGAAGGTGGATGAACTCATCGCCAACCGTCAGGTGGCTCTCGGCATGACGAATTCCGAAGTGGAGCAGTCCCTGGGCAAACCCTCCCGCAAGTCCACCAAGATCACTGCCGCGGGCCGCGAGGAAGTCCTGGAATACAGCATCTTCGACAAGGTGCCGCAGATCACCACCGGCCGTGACGCCACGGGCCAGCTCGTGCAGTCCACCATCTATGTGAAGGTCGAAGTGGGCCGCCTGACCATCAGCTTCCAGAACGGCGCGGTGAGCGAGATCAGTGAGACCATGGGCAATCCCCTCGGCACCGGCGGAGTGAAGATCGTGCCCGGACCGATCACGGTGTTCTAGGGTATATCATGACATATTGTGGTATATCATAAATCATATGGCACCGCCATGTGCATGTGCCCCGCCGAATCTGGGGCAAAGGGGAGGATTGGAAATCCACTAATGAACACTAACAGATTCATCGAGTCCCCATCAGTGTGTTGTTAGTGTTCATTAGTGGTTAAAGACCTGGTCCCCCGCCGATTTGCCAAAGGGGACTGTGTTGACAAGATCAACTCAGCAGCGCCTTGAGGAACACGCCTGTGCAACTGCCCTTCACCTTGGCCACCTGCTCTGGAGTACCGCTGGCCACCAGCTTCCCACCGTGCTCACCAGCCTCGGGGCCGATGTCGATGAGGTAGTCCGCTTCCGCCATGACATCGAGATGGTGTTCGATGACCACCACCGTGTGGCCCTCATCAACCAGTCGATGGAGGATCTCGATGAGGCGCACGACATCATGATGGTGCAGGCCGATGGTCGGTTCCTCGATGAGGTAGAGGTTGCGCTTCGTGGTCTTCAGTCCACGCATCTTCTCCGTGACGGTGCGACCCTGGCCGGCGCTGAGCTCGGTGACAAGCTTGAGCCGCTGGGCTTCACCACCGCTGAGGGTCGGACTCGGCTGCCCCAGCTGCAGATAACCGAGGCCGGTCTCCGCGAGCAGCGCCAGCGGACGTGCGATACGGGGAATGCTGGCAAAGAACTCCGCGGCCTCCGCAATGCTCATGCGCAGGACGTCGCCGATGTGCTTGCCATTGTACTCGATCTCCAGCGTGGCGCTGTTGAAGCGCAAGCCATGGCATACCTCGCAATGCACACGGGTGGTGGGCAGGAAGTTCATCTCCACTTTCACCTCACCGTTGCCGCCGCACGCATCACAGCGGCCACCTTCGGTATTGAAGGAGAAACGCCCGGCCTCATATCCGCGAGCGCGGGCCATGGGCAACTGGGCGAAGAGCTTGCGAATGTCATCCAGCACACCCACATAAGTGGCCGGACAGGAGCGTGAAGTTTTTCCGATGGGTGATTGGTCCACCTCATACACGGCGGCCACTTGATCCACGCCCTGGATGGAAGTCCAGAGTTTGGCTTCGGTGTTCTTGGACTTGCGGCCCTTCTTCTTCGCATTGGCCAGCTCCTCCTTTACGGCGGGATGCAACACCGCGCGCATGAGGGAGCTCTTGCCACTGCCGCTTACGCCGGTAATCACCGTGAGTCGACCGAAGGGTATGTTCACATCCACCTTCCGGAGATTGTTCGCGGAGGCGCCTTTCAACGCAAGCCATCCCCCGGCATCATTCTTCTTGGGAAGCGCGCGGCGTCTGCCATGGAGCGGATGCACCATGACTTCACGGAGTGCGCGGCCCGTGACTGAGTCCTTGTGCTCCGAGATTTCCTTCATGTTGCCCATGGCCACCACCTCACCGCCAAAGCGTCCGGCACCTGGGCCGAGATCGATGATGGTATCCGCACAACGCATTGTATCCTCATCATGCTCCACGACGATTAGTGAATTGCCCTTGTCGCGCAGCGCGATCAGCGTGTCGAGAAGGCGTTCGTTGTCGCGTGGATGCAAACCGATGGTGGGCTCGTCAAGCACATAGAGCACGCCACGCAGATTCGAGCCGAGCTGTGAGGCCAGCCGGATGCGCTGGGCTTCGCCACCGCTCAGGGTGTCCGCGCTGCGGTTGAGCTGCAGATATCCCAGGCCTACTTCCTGCATGAAGAGCAGGCGCTGGGCAATCTCCTTCATGATGTCGCGGGAGATCTCTCCCTGCATGCCGGTGAATTTCAGCTTGGCCACCAGATCAGACGCGCGCTGCGCGGAGAGCATGGCGATCTGCTCCAGGTGAATGCCCTGGATGCGCACGGCTCGTGCCACGGGGTTCATGCGGGAGCCGTGACACGAAGGACACGGCACGATGGCGTGCTCCTCGCTGTCGAACTTGCGCTCCTCTTCCATCTCCGCTTCGAGCAGGGAAATATCATCGCGCCGTTCTTCAGCGGGCCCGCCTTCCACCACGACACCGAAGCCGCGGCAGTCCTTGCACCAGCCGTGGGGGCTGTTGAAGGAGAAGAGGCGCGGGTCGAGCTCCTCAAAGCTCATGCCGCAATGCGGGCAGCTCATCTCCGTGTTCAGCACCCGGATGGATTTGTCAGCGAGGCGAAGCTTGAGCATGCCCTTGCCGAGCTTGAGCGCCTTCTCGATCAAGGGGCGCAGGGCCACGGCACCTGTGTTCTTCTCGGTGCGTCCGATCACGCCATCGATCGTGTGTTCTTTGAAACGCTCCAGCCGTTTGAAATTCGCCGTATCCCGGAACTCGCCATCGACGAGCAGGGTTTGGATGCCCTGCTTGCGCGCGAACTCGGCCACCTCGGTGTGGAAGCCCTTACGCGCTTTCACCAGAGGCGCCATGATGTGGACGAGCGATCCCTTCGCCAGATCCTCCACGGTCTTCACCACCGCGCTGACGCTCTGCTTCTCCACGGGGACGTCGCAGTTCGGACAGTACTGTGTGCCGCACTTGGCAAAAAGGAGTCTCAGGAAGTGATACACCTCCGTGACGGTGGCCACCGTGCTCTTGCCACTACCCCGGGAGACGCGTTGTTCGATGGCCACTGTCGGCGGCACACCGGCAATGAGATCCACATCCGGCTTCTCCATCTGCTCCGCGAACGTGCGGGCAAAGACGGACATGCTGTCCAGGAAGCGCCGCTGCCCCTCGGCGAAGACGAGATCGAACGCGAGCGAGGACTTGCCGCTGCCGCTCAGACCCGTGACCACCACGAGCTGGTCGCGTGGAATGTCGAGATTGAAGTTCTTCAGGTTGTGCTCGCGCGCGCCACGGATGGAAATGGCGTTCTTCGCGACGGTCAGGCCTTTGCCATAGGGTGCCTCGTCATCGCGCACCACACTCGCATGGGGATCCGCGAGGATGTCCTCATTGGGGTCACGGCCCTCCAACGCCGCGCGAAGATATTTGCCTGTCCACGACTTCTCACAAGCCGCCACCTGTTCCGGTGTGCCTGCGATCACGAGTTCACCTCCGGCGGAGCCAGCTTCAGGACCGAGATCGATGACCCAGTCCGCACATTTGATCACCTCGGTGTTGTGCTCGATCACCAGAATGCTGTGTCCTTCGTTCCCGAGGCGTTGCAGCAGTTTGAGCAGCAGCGCGATGTCGTCGAAGTGCAGACCCGTGGTAGGCTCGTCCAGCAGGAAGAGTGTTTTCTTATCTGTCGCGGCAGGTTCCAGAAGGTGCCCGATAAGTTTCAATCGTTGCGCTTCACCACCACTCAGCGTGTTGAGCGGTTGGCCAAGGCGCAGATATCCGAGTCCCGCTTCTTCCAGCAGCCGCAGTGAGTTCAGTACATGGGCCGCTTTCTTCGACTCGATGCCCGCGAAGAATCCCGAGGCCTCCTCGATGGTGAGGCCCAGGACCTCGTTGATGTTCTTTCCCTGGAGCAGGATGCGCAATGCGTGAGGCTGATAGCGCTTTCCTTCGCACTCCGGGCAGGTCACATACAGATCGCTGAGGAACTGCATCTCGATCTTCTCATACCCATTGCCCCAGCAGCGCTCGCAGCGGCCTTCACCACTGTTGAAGCTGAAGAAGCCCGGGGTGATGCCCTCCGACTTCGCGTCTTCGGTTTCCGCGAACAGCTGGCGGATGTAATCGAAAGCACCCACATACACCGCGGGCGTGCTGCGCGGCGTGCGAGCCAACGGGCTCTGATCGACCATCACCATGGTGCCAACCTTGCCCCCGCCATCCACGGACTTCACG
>JAEYUU010000005.1 GCA_023429545.1 Verrucomicrobiota bacterium | reverse complement strand
GTCTTGATGCGGTACCAACCCATGAGAGAGCCGATCTGGTTGCCCGTGAGGAGCTGCATCTTCCCATTGCGCGCGCGGACACCCACGCCCATGCGGTCGCAGTCCGGATCGGTGCCGATGACGATGTCCGCATTCTCCTTGTTCGCGAGGTCCACGGCCATGGCGAGCGCGGGGGCGTTCTCCGGATTCGGAGAAGCCACGGTGGGGAAGCGTCCATCGAACACGTCCTGCTCCGGCACGGTGAGGAGGTTGAAGCCCAGCTTGCGCAGGATGCGCGGCACCAGCACACCACCGGCGCCATGCAGCGCGGTGTTGACGATCTTCAGGCTCTTGGCCTTCTCCAGCAGTTCGGGCTGCAGCATGAGCGTCTCCACGCGCTTGAGGTAGATTTCATCCATCTCCTCACCCAGCAGGGTGAGCGTGCCGCGTTCCGCCTCCGGCAGCGGGGTGTAGCTCTCGGACTTTACCGCATTCACCTCGGTGATGATGCCTGTGGCATGCGGCTCGATGATGCCCGCGCCATCAGCGAAGTTCACCTTGTAGCCATTGTCGTGCGCCGGGTTGTGCGAGGCGGTGAGCATGACGCCCGCATCCGCGCGCAGTTCCCGCACGGCGAAGGACATTTCGGGCGTGGCGCGGGGGCCATCGAAGAGCGAGACATCACAGCCCAGATCCGTGGCAATCTGCGCGCACTTCCGGGCGAACTCCGGGGAGAAATGGCGCGTGTCATGGGCGAAGACGATGCGGGGCTTTCCGCCAAGGCCCGCGTTCTTGCGATACTTCACACAATACGTGGCGAGACCCTGGGTGGCGCGCGAGACATTGTACTCGTTCATCGAGTTGGTACCGACGCAAGCGAAGCTGGGGCGCTCATCCGGTCCGGCCGAGCCCTGTTCCGCCTTCGTGACGATTTTTCCGATGGTACGCCCGCGGAGTCCGCCGGTGCCAAACTTCAATGAGGCAAAGAAGCGGTCATTGAGCTCGGTCCATTCTCCAGCGTCGACAAGCTCCTGGATGCTCAGCAGATAGACTGGGTTCGTACTGCAAGCCAGCAGGGCCTGGATGTTCTTGAGAGAGGATTCGAGAAGCTTGCCGTCAGCGGCGGCCGCTTGGAGGGTGGTGTCGAGGGACATGCGGGTGGTTAGGGGAGTGCCAGGGGTCGCAGAGTAAGAGGCGGTCTGCGGGAATGCAAGCGGTGCGACGGTGCGACGGTGCGACGGTGCGACGGTGCGACGGTGCGACGGTGCGACGGTGCGACGGTGCGACGGTGCGACGGTGCGACGGTGCGACGGTGCGACGGTGCGAATAGGCGCAGACGTGTTCTGGCTGGGTGAGCCAATCGCGTACGTTGCGGTGACGGGGGCAGGAGCGCTCCTATCCTTGGAGAGGTAAAAGTCCACCCCCTCGTGTCCCCGACGCGGAGCATCTTTCGGAAGGCGCGGGGTGCTAAGTTCCGATGCTTTCGAAGGGGCGATTCTGGTGCTGAGGCATGTCGACCCGCTTGCTACGTCCTCGATTCTGCGCGCCCGAATGATTACCTTCCCGGACGTGCGATCACAGCACGAAGAAGTAGAACACCACGCCTGCCAGCGCCAGGCCCAAGCCCGCGAGAGGAATCCACGATGGGATGGCCTGGCGGGACTGGACGGATGATGAGCGTCTGCTCGTATGTGCCGGTTCGGAAGGGAGCCAGTCTGCCACGGTTGCCCAGTAGTCGGCGCCCTCCAGTTTCATGGGCGTGGTCGGAGCCAATGGCATGATTTGGTGCATGGCCAGGATCTGCGGCATGGAGTAGGGGCCGTTTACCTGCTTGCCATCTGGACTGAGCCAGTAGGAGCTGGTCACATGTGTGGGCGGCTTTTTCATAATGGGTCGGGTGAAATGTTGGCCCGTGGGACCTCCCGCAGGATGCGCTGCCTGATAGTTGCAACAGCATACCACATGAACCGGCTGAATCGGGAAGGGTCGCAAGGTATTTTTCCCCGAGGACCGTATGGCGTGGCCCCCGCTGATGAGGTCGCATGATGTGGCCTCGCGAGCGGATGGTGGCAGAAGTGGATGGCAATCGGGCGCGATTGCTCAGCGTCCAGGCATTGACATGTGCCATATCCACGCGCCTGCAAGGTACAGCAGGAGCAGACCGAATCCGGTGGCGATCATGACAGCTACCATCCCGAGGTACACGAGACACGCCTTCAGAAACCCAGTGTCCAGACGAAAGGACAGGATGGTAATGTGAATGATCGCTCCAGCGGGCCACATGATCAGGCTCACTGGATGCCAGGCCTCGTGCGGCGACGGAGTGGTGGCAGCCACGGCATACCACAGTCCGTAGGTCACCGCCGTGGTCACAGCCTCCATGATGAAGGCAAGCTTGCAGGCATCACGAAAGGGCATCTTCACACGGAACACCCAGTAGATCGCCTCGCGAACCGCAAATGCCGTGAGGAGAAGGATGACGACGAGTGAGCCTGCCCATTTGAGCCAAGGAATGACCATTTCCATGCGGGTATTTTCTTAGCGCATGAAATGGCGTGTGCACAGATTGTTGGATCCATGCTTGCCATTCGCTGTTCAAAAGAACATATGTCTTCGGCTTAAACATCCCAGTTCAGTCCATGGAACCTCGCATTTCTCTCCTCACCCTTGGCGTGGCCGATCTGCCGCGCGCGGTCCGCTTTTATCGCGATGGCCTCGGCTTTCCCACCACGTACGAGGATGGCGCGGAAGTGGCGTTTTTCCGCACAGGCGGGGTCAGGCTGGGGCTGTATCCCTTCCATGCTTTGGCGGAGGACATTTCGCCAGGGATGCTGGCACCGTCGGCAGGTTCGCCGGGGCTCACCATCGCGCAC
>JAEYUU010000613.1 GCA_023429545.1 Verrucomicrobiota bacterium | reverse complement strand
GAGGTCATCTGCCGGCAGGCGCAGGTGCTGGGGCGCAGTCTGTGCCAGAGGCAGTTGATGGTCGAACAGCCACTTGGCGACGGTGAGATCACGGGTGCCCTCCAGGGCCGGCGTGAACTGGATGGCGACCGGAATGGAAGCCGTCTTTGCGCCCGTAAGCTGTGTGAAGTGCGGGGTCGAAATGTGGACCGTGTAGGCGCCCGTCGGCACGTCCTCTTCCCGGAGTTCCGGGCGGGCAGGGTTCGCCGCCGCTGTTGCAGGGGCGGGTTCGGGTAACCGGGCGCCGTTCGAGGGCGTGGGTCCAGGCGCCGCTCCAGCAGCACCACCCCCCTGCCCTGCGGCCACCCCGGGCTCGGGCCTTTTCCCGACCAGATGGGGGCTGATGATGGAGAGTGCGACCGCGATGGCGTGGCTGCAGATGAGGCCGCGGCGGGCGTCATTGCACCCGCACTTGGCCTCCGTCTTCATGCCGCCCGCGGCGACCAGGGTCGCGCGCAGGGCTCTCTGGCCCAGGCCCACGTCTCCTCTGAAAATGATACCGTCCCGCGTCGCATTGGCCACCTGGCCCGTGCGCACGAATTCCCTGGCCGCTTTGATTGCCTGCTAGCCACCGATGTCTCCTAACCACTTTTCCGTTACCTCCATGGGGATTTGTCTTGCCGTGAGGGTGGATTGTGGTGGAATGCCCCGCTTGTGCAAGCTGAAGCTGCCGTATGAGGATTGTTGCGATTGCGAACCAAAAGGGAGGCGTGGGGAAAACCACCACGGCGCTGAATCTGTCCGCGTGTCTCGCGGTGAAGGGCAGCCGGGTACTGCTGATTGATCTGGACCCGCAGGCGAATGCGACGAGCGGTCTGGGCATCGCCCAGGAAGAGCAAGGCAGCCTGTATCCCTGCCTCGTCAGTGATGTGCAGCCGCAGTCCGTGATCCGCAGCACCCGCCTGCCGAACCTTTCCATCATCCGCAGCCACCAGGAACTGGCCGGGTGCGAGGTGGAGCTGGCCCAGACCGGCCACCATCTGACCCGCCTGCGCGATGTGCTGCACCCGCTGCGGTACACGGGCCACTTCGACTATGTGATCATGGACTGCCCGCCCTCCCTGGGCGTGCTGATGACCGGGGCGCTGGCAGCGGCGGATGAACTGGTGGTGCCGATCCAGTGCGAGTACTTCGGGCTGGAGGGGCTTTCCAAGATTGTGCACATCGTCCAGCAGATCCGCGAGAGCGGGGCGAACCCGAACCTGGCGCTGGAAGGCATCGTGATGACGATGTTCGACTCGCGCATGAATCTCTCCCAGCAGGTGGTAACGGACGTGCGCGGCTACTTCGAAGGCGTGGTGTACCAGACCATCATTCCACGCACCATTCGACTGGGTGAAGCCCCGAGCTTTGGCAAGGCCATCATCGAGTACGATCCGAATGGCAAGGGCGCCCAGGCGTACATGGCACTGGCGGAGGAGTTTCTGGCAAGGCATGGGGCGGTGGCCGGTGCCGGTGCGGCGGTGGGACAGTGAGGGGTGCGACGGTGGGTACGCCATGCCTGCTTACCCGCCCTCTCCGTCGTCGCCCCTGCCGGTGACTGGATTCGCGATGGCAGGAAAACGCTGAAGATCCGCCGCTGGCAGCCGAAGACGCTGCCAATGCGGGACTTGGTGATTGTGCAGAACAGCACCCGCTTGGGCAGCGGCGGAATCACGGAGGATCCAGAGGGCCTTGCCGTGGCGCTGGTGGATGTGGAGTCCGTCGAGGCATGGCGTGAAGACGAGATCGAGCCCGCCTGTGCGAGCTACTGGGAGCCGGGCTGGCTGGCGTGGCGGCTGGTGAATGTGCGGCCCATCACGCCAACACTCCCCTGCCCTGCGAGGTTGAGGATTTACGTCGTTGAATTGCCAGTGATCCAAGTCGATAAACCGTGACAGCATGGGCAGCAGCGCCATGGCTTTACGATGGCCTCTACCTCCCCCACCTGCATCCACATCACCGGTGCCCCCGGCTCGGGATGCACCACGCTCGGGCGGACGCTGGCTGAGCGGGTGGGATTGCCGTTTCTCGACCCGGATGACTATTACTGGCACGCGACGGTGCCGATGTTCCAGAAGAAGCGGGCGCCCGGGGAGCGGAATGCGATGTTGCAGCAGGACCTCGGCAAGCATGCGCGGTGTGTGGTCTCCGGCTCGGTGATGTTGTGGGGCTCGGACCTCGATGATGCCTTTGATCTGGTGGTTTATCTGCGGGTGCCGGATGAGGTGCGCCTGCCCCGGCTCATCGCGCGGGAGACGGAGCGTTTTGGCGCGCCTGACGCGGAGTTCATCGCGTGGGCGGCGACGTATGAGACGGCGGACCCGACCACCCGCAGCCTCGCCTTG
Source organism: Verrucomicrobiota bacterium (assembly GCA_023429545.1). GTDB lineage: Bacteria > Verrucomicrobiota > Verrucomicrobiia > Verrucomicrobiales > Verrucomicrobiaceae > Roseimicrobium. Next base: position 2,528 of record JAEYUU010000613.1, on the reverse strand, counting down.
CACCGTCAGTGGCTGGCGCAACGGAAGTGTGAAATCCTGCGAATCGAAGGAGACTACACCGTGGAAGCGTGCGTGGTGCGAATCCTCAGTCACCTGGGAGAGTCCCATCCATCGCCATGCCCTACCTGCAGCTCGATGTAAACGGCCGCCACGCGGTGCACAACAAGAGACAACTCGCGCAGCGCCTGAGCGAGACTTACGCCCGCCTCATGAGCGTGGATATCTGCCGCGTGAGCGTGGCCATCCGCGAGTCCGGCGAAGGCAGCCTCTGGCGCATCGTGAATGGCGAGCCCGTGCCCGTCTCCGTGCTCATGTGTGATATCCGCCGCGGCCGATCCGCTGAGCAGCGCATGGAGGTGGCGAAGGCTCTGAGCCACGACTGCTGTGAAGTGCTTGGGCTGCAGGAGGACCGGCTGAATGTGGAGTTCACTCAGCACACAGGAGATGAGATGTATCATCCGACGCTGGGTGGCTTCAGCCCGGAGTGGAGCCAAGAGGAGAGCGGCGCGAGGGTAAACGGTGCGACGGTAGGACAGTGAGCGGTGTGCGTTGTATGAGCCACTTTGGGTGAACTCTTGATTTTCTCCGCCGTTTTGCGAAGGAGATATCATGAGGCTGGTGATGTTCGACATCGATGGGACGCTCACCGCGAGTGACGTGATGGACGGCGCCTGCTTCGTGCAGGCGTTGCACGAGGTGTTCGGGTTTGCGAACGTGAACGCAGACTGGTCGACATACCGGCACTGCAGTGACTCGGGCATCCTGGAGGAGCTGTTTCAAGCGCGCGTGGGTCGCGCTCCGATGCCGGAGGAAATCTCAGAAGTGCAGGCACACTTTGTGAAACTGCTGGAGGCATCGATGGCGGCGCAACCGCTGAAGCCCATCGCAGGCGCCGGGGAAATGCTGGATGCGCGAGTCTAGCAGAACCATGAAACATCGCATCCGCGCCGCCGCCCTCGTTGTGCATGAAGACAACATCCTGCTGGTAAAACATGTGTATCCGGATACCGGCGAGTCTTTCTGGGTGCCGCCCGGTGGAGGGCTGGAAGATGTGGACGATTCCATCTTCAGCTGCGCCGCGCGCGAGGTCTTTGAGGAAACCGGTCTCACGGTGACCCTCTCACGCATCGCGTACATTCGAGAGTTCTGCGAGCATGCGACAGACACCATGCACATCGAGATCTTCCTGTTCGCCGAGTCCGCCACCGGCACCATCACGTTGGAGCATCTGCCCGCTGGCCAGCCGGACACGGACATGATCACAGAATCCCGGTTCGTCAGCCGTGGGGAGATGCAATCACTCACGGTCTACCCTCCGGAGCTGAAGGACGTGTTCTGGGAACATCATGAGAGCGGTTTTCAGGAAACGCGTTATCTCGGTCGCACTTTTTGAACTACCCGCGCTCCCTTGACGTTGGAAGGCATCAGCCCTACGAACTGGCCACGTGATTGCACACATCCAATCCAGTCTTCAAGAGGCGCAGGAGGCCCTCACGCAATTGCTCGCGAATGAGCAGACCCTGGCGGACATCGAACGTGCGGCCGGTCTTTTGATCTCGACGTTTGAAAGACGCGGTCGCGTTTATGCCTGCGGCAATGGCGGCTCCATCTGTGATGCCATGCACTTCGCGGAGGAACTCACTGGCAGATATCGGCACGACCGGCCCGCCCTCGGGGCGGCAGCCATCAGCGATGCGGGGCACCTCACCTGTGTGGGGAATGACATGGGCTATGAGCACGTGTTTTCCCGTTATGTGGAGGCGCATGGCCGCGAAGGCGACTGCCTCGTGGCCCTGAGCACCAGCGGCACCAGCAAGAACATCGTGCGGGCGGCGCATGTGGCGAAGTCCCTGGGGATGTCCGTGATCGTCCTCTCGGGAAAACGTGCCGCGGAACTTGAAAGCTTGAGTGACGTGTACATCTGCACGTCGGGCGGGCGATATGCGGACCGCGTGCAGGAGCTTCACATCAAAGTGCTGCACATTTTCATTGAACTGGTGGAGCGACACTTCTTTCCGGGGAACTATCCGACTCATGAGTGACGTGGCTCCCGCATCACGATCCAGGAGAGCGCGCGGCATCCGTCTCGCGCTTGTGGGGCTCATCATCGGGTTCCTCGGCCTTGGCATTGCGGCGTATCGCCTGTCCGTCGAATCCGAGGCTCCCCCACCTCCGACGACGAAGGGGGTTTCAGACATGATTTCTGACACCATCGTCAAGACGGCGAACAAGCTGACCGGGAAGGAGCCTGAGCCCAAGAACGCGTGGACGGCATCCCGAAAAATGGGACTGGCCGCTTCCATCTGCGGATTCATCAGTGTGGCACTGGGCTGCGCCTCATGGCTCATGGGCGAACATGGGCGCTGGACCTGGGCGGCGCTTTGTGTGGGCATTGCAGCCCTGGCGTGGACACACGTGGTCGTTGCGGTGGCCCTGGCTGCGGGTGCTGCCGTATTCGTCTGGATCTTCGGGAACCTGAGTTGAGGTGCCTCACCCCCGCCCGGGCAGCGCGCCGGACAGGCCGCGTT
>JAEYUU010000525.1 GCA_023429545.1 Verrucomicrobiota bacterium | reverse complement strand
AAGAGGTGGTGGAAGAATCAAGGGAGGGGGATGGAATCGAGTCCACAAAGGGCGGGTATCCTCTGGATGCTGGGTGTGGCGACCTGCGTGGGAGCCGGCCCAAATCTCGACCCCAGTCACCCAACTGCCTGCGTCCTCGGCCCCCTTGTGCCCATCCCACGAAGAGAAGGCACGCGGTGCAGGAACAGCTGAGCTGTTCCAACCAACCAAACGATCGTTCCTCCAAAGACCGGTGGCGCTTCTGCCCCCCCTCAGGCGTGGTGCCTGCCTTACAGCGCCGCGATTACCGCCGCGCGCGCGTCTTCTTCGGCCACGCCTGCTTTCTCGAGGTAGTAGTCATACCCGCCAGCATAGGGCATCACCTTGCCAGCATTGATGTGCAGCACCTTGGTCGCGATCGAGCGGATGAAGTGCACATCGTGGCTGATGAAGACCAGGGTTCCCTCGAACCGCTGCAGGGCGAGGATGAATCCCTCGATGCTCCAGATATCCAGGTGCGTCGTGGGCTCATCCATGAGCAGGATGTTCGGCGGATCCACGAGGAACTTCACGAGGTTCACGCGGCTCTTCTCGCCGCCGCTCAGCACCTTGGTCTTCTTGAAGACGTCTTCGCGCTTGAAGAGGAAGGAACCGAGAATGGAGCGGATGTCGTCATCCCTCAATTCGGGTGAGGCATCGCGCACTTCCTCCAGGATGGTCTTCTCTGGATCCAGCGTGTCCGCGCGGTGTTGGGAGAAGTAGCCCAGCTTTGTATTGGTTCCGAGACGGCGCTCGCCTTTCTGGAAGGGGATGATGCCGGCCAGCAGCTTCAGCAGCGTGGACTTGCCGGAGCCGTTCGGGCCGATCAAGGCGGTGCGCTCACCGCGCTCCACATCGAGGTCGAGATTCTCATACACCTTTTTTTCGCCGTAGGCCTGGTTGATGCCGGTGAGCGCGATCACGCGCTGGCCGCTGCGCGCGGGCTGGGGGAAGTTGAAGCGGAAGGCCTTTCTCAGGGGCTTCGGTTTGTCGAGCTTCTCCATCTTCGCGAGCTGTTTTTCGCGGCTCTGCGCCTGAGCTGCTTTGGAGGCCACGGAGCGGAATTTGTCGATGAAGTCCTGAATCTGCTCAATCTCGCGCTGCTGATTCTTGTACGCGGTCATGGCGCGTTCATGATTCTCCTCGCGCTGCTTCAGGTAGTCGGAGTAGTTCCCGGTGTAGGCGGTGAGTTTGCCGTCATCAATCTCATAGACCTGCTCGATGAGTTCATCCATGAAGTCGCGGTCGTGCGAGATAAGAAGCAGGGCGCCCGGGTAATGCTTCAGGTAGTTGCGGAACCACATGAGGGACATCAGGTCCAGGTGGTTCGTGGGCTCATCCAGCAGCAGCAGGTCGGGTTCGATGACGAGAAGCTGCGCCAGGTGCGCGCGCATGATCCAGCCACCACTGAACTCGCGCGCGGGACGGAGGAGATCCGCCGTAGTGAAGCCGAAGCCCGCAAGGATCTTCTTGGCCTTGGCCTCGGCCTTCGGGTCCTGCAGGGCATCATGCTTGGCGTGAGCTTCGAGGTACTCGGGCGACGACACGTCGCTGCGAGACTCGTAGTCCTTCAGGATGGATTCCAGCCGTTCCATCTCCCCCGCCTTTCCGGTGGCGATGTCGAGCACCGTCTCGTCTCCCACGGGCTCAGCCTCCTGGCGCAGATACCCCAGGGTGGTCCACTCATCGCGCTGGATCTCCCCGGAGTCCGGCGTGTCCTTCTTTAGAATGAGGGAGAAAAGGGTGGACTTGCCCGCGCCGTTCGGTCCCACGAGTGCCGCCTTCTCCGCATAGTTGATGGTCATGGCCGCATCCTTGAAGAGGACACGATTGGCGAAGGACTTGGTGACTTTATGAAGCGTAAGCATGTGACGCGTTTCTACTGCGGTCAAAGGGGGCGGTGTGCAAGGGAGAATCCCAGTGAAACACCCAAGCAGTGCCCCGACGAGATCAAGATTAATTTCAAAAGTGCTGTTTGCGGGAGAGTTTACCGGCGTTAGCTATCCCCATGGCCCCCTCCCAGAGGCCAAATCAGACAGCCATATCAATCAGGTCAGGTGGCAAATTCTGTCAGGGTTATGGTGATTGCCCTCTTGCTTGGAATTCTATCGGGCGCTGGCTGGGCGGCAGAGCAAAACCCATACGAGAAGAAATTCGGAGATGCTTCAAAATCTGTTTCCCCCATCTTTCGAGCACACCTCGTCGAGTATGGAAATATGTGGATCACAACTTACCGGCATCTTGGCAAGTCTGCCCTGATGGACAAGCCCGGCATGGATGGGTTCTTTCGGGAGGAGATTGATCCCAAACTGGCTCTCCTGAAGCCTACCTCGCCGGAAGAAACCAGACTGAAGGAGGCGGCCACATACGTCCGAACCGTCTTCGCCAGCATGGCAGATCCGGCATCTCTCTCAGAAGCGGAGAAGAAGACGAGGGACGAGTTTCTGGCGTCGGTCGTGCCTGCTGGTGAGGACAAGGAACTCCCCTCGCAGTTGGCGTATTTCCTCATCCGGTTTCAGCAGTATGCCGCTGGATTAAGTATGGACCTGCCGCCGCGCGGGTCTGGTAGGTAAGAGACCTCGGAAGAGAACCATTTCTTCTTTGTGATCCAGCAGGGTTCGGGCATCTTGTCTGCCCTTCCATTTCCATGCAGTACATCTCCACGCGCGGGCAAACGCACCCGCACACGTTCTCCCAAGCGGTCGAAGCTGGCCTGGCCCCAGATGGCGGGCTCTTCTTGCCCGATTCCTGGCCGGACATCAGCGGCAAACTCGCGGCATGGGAGAAGCTGAGCTACGCGGAACTGGCGGCGGAGTTCTTCACGCTGTTTGCGCCGGACATTCCCCGCGAGGAGTGGCACGCGCTGACGGCGAAGGCGTACGAGCGCTTTGACTCGCCGGACGTGGCCCCACTGCGGAAGCTGGATGAGAAGACATACGTTTTGGAGCTCTTCCACGGACCCACGCTCGCGTTCAAGGACTTCGCGCTCCAGCTCCTGGGCCTGCTGTACAAGCGCCAGGTGGAGCACACCGGGAAGCGGCTCGCGGTGCTGGGCGCGACCTCGGGAGACACGGGTTCCGCTGCCATTCACGGCTGCATGGGGCAGGACGGCATCTCGATTTTCATCCTTTATCCCCATGGTCGCGTGGCTCCGCTGCAGGAGCGGCAGATGGCCTGCACGGGTGCGGCGAATGTTTTTGCCATCCCGGTGCCCGGCACGTTTGATGACGCGCAGCGCGTGGTGAAGCAGACCTTCGGCGACACCGCCTTTGCCTCGACGCATCACCTCTCCGCGGTGAACTCGATCAACATCGCCCGCGTGCTGGCGCAGTGCGTGTATTACATCTGGGCGTGGCTGCGTCTCCCGCCGGATGCGAGGGGCGGGGTGGAGTTTGTGGTGCCCACGGGAAACTTTGGCAATGTGCTTGCCGGATGGATGGCGCAGCGCATGGGTCTGCCGGCGGGCACCTTCCGCGTGGCGACGAATCAGAATGACATCCTGTACCGCTTCTTCGTTTCTGGCGAGTACCGCCAGGGCGAGGTGCACCCCAGCCATGCACCCAGCATGGACATCCAGGCCGCTTCGAACTTCGAGCGATTCCTCTACTTCCTGCTGGATGAGGATGCAGCGAAGGTGCGCGAGGTGATGGAGCAGATGCGCTCCGGCGAGGCCGTGAACATTCCCGCAGGTCAGACCGCGATGAAGGCCTCCCGCATGACGGATGCCGGGATTCGCGAAACCATTGCACGTGTGCACGCCACCTATGGCTACACGGTGGATCCGCACACGGCGTGTGCCTTCGCCAGCATGGTGCCGGATCGCGTGAGCGTGGTGCTCGCCACCGCGCATCCTGCGAAATTCCCGGAGGTGGTGCGCTCCGCAACGGGCATCGACCCCACGCATCCCACGCTGGAAGCGCTGAAGAGCCTGCCGCTGGAGACTTATCCGCTGGAGGCCAGCGCGGAGGCGGTGAAGGCCTTCATCGCGACGCAGCAGCGGGAGTGATCCGGTGCGTTCATGATGAACATGAAGAATCTCAATCCCACGAGCAGTGCAACTTTTGCGCGATTTCGCGCAGACGCTTGTCCCGCGTCCAGAGTGGCAAGTGGTGAATCAGGGCGCTGGCAAGCAATTGCGCGTCATTCCAGCCGATGCCTTTGCCGTAAAGGCGGTGGTTCTCGATGAGGGTCAGTGTCTCCAGTTCCGTGGCGGAGTGGACATGGTATAGGGCGCGCAGATTTGCGAGGGTCGACTGGCGCTTGGGGAGGTTGCCCGTGGATAGCTCCCCAATCACAACCCAGTGCGTGGCGACCTCATCACGCATCAGTAGATCGTGCAACTCCTTGCAGCCCACGCGGAACCACTCAATCCACAGGCTTGTGTCGGCGAGCAGCATATTTGACGGGTTTCTCTGCGAGGGTCAACGGCTCGGTGATTCTGCGGCGGGGAGCTACGCTAAAGTCGGGCTTGGAGCCGCCCAGCGCCGCGAGCCTTTTGGAGGACTCGCGCTGAATCAGCGCCTCCAGTCCCATGTGGAGGAGCTGGGTCTTTTCCTCAATGCCCGTCAACTGGCTCGCCCTGGCCAGCAGGGAGTCATCCAAATTCAGGGTGGTTCTCATGCAGATCAATATGCATGATTTGATGTCTGAGGTAAACGGAATTTCGAATTTGGAAAAATCCGCCATCAAAACCTGATGCAAAAATGCCTTTGACTGCTCGTATTGTGCCTTCCTTCGTTTCCATGAAGCTCACCTGCATCTCGCTCGCCCTACTCATCACCGGCGCCTTCACGGCGACGGTGCATTCCGCAGAAACCAAACCCCTCCGCGCGCTGCTTGTCTGCGGCGGCTGCTGTCATGACTACGCAAAGCAGCATGTCATTCTGAAGGAAGGCATCCAGGCGCGGGCCAATGTGCAGGTAAGCGTGATTCACGCGGAGGACCGCGGCACGGCCCCGCATTTCCCCCTCTACGAAAACAAGGACTGGTCCAAGGGGTATGACATCGTCATCCATGACGAGTGTGCGGCCAGCATGAAAGATCCGCAGTACGTGCAGAACATCCTGGATGCCCATCGCAACGGACTCCCTGCGGTGAACCTGCACTGCGCGATGCATTCATACCGCATCGGGAAGAATGACTGGTTCGAGTACATCGGCCTCCAGTCGGCGAGCCATGGTCCGCAGGAGCCCATCGACATCAGCTTCGTCGATATGGCGCACCCCATCACGCAGCCGCTCAAGGACTGGACCACCATCAAGGAGGAACTGTACAACAATGTGAACGTCTTTGGCGCGCATCCGCTGGCGATGGGCAAGCAGCGCATCAAGCAGAAGGACGGCACCACGAAGGATGTGGACTACATTGTCGCCTGGACAAATGAATATGGTGACAAGAAGACCAGGGTCTTCAGCACCACGATTGGTCACAACAACGACACCGTGGCGGATGCGCGCTACCTGGACCTCGTCACGCGTGGTCTCCTTTGGGCGGCAGGCAAGCTGAATGACGAATACCTCAAACCGTACAAGGGTGAGCCGGGCACGTTGGTGAATCTTCTCAAGCCCGCCTCTCCTCCGGCGGTGGCGGGTTCTCCCACGACTCCTGCGGCCGCTCCCGGCCTCATGGCCAAGGATGGGACGCCGGTAAAGCTCTCCGCCTCCAGCGAAGAATCCGGCAAGGGGAACTTCACATGGCGGGCGGTGGATGGTGACAAGAACACACGCTGGTGCGCGAACAGCGGGGACTTCCCGCAGTGGCTGCAGCTTGAGTTTGAGAAGCCGCAGACGCTCAGCGGTGCCAGCATCATATGGGAAAGCGGTAACAATGCCTACAAGCACGTGGTCGAAGGCTCGGCAGATGGCACGAAGTGGACCGTGCTTGCGGATGCGAAGGATAACAAGAAGGGCGGCGACAGCGTGCACACCCTCACGGGCAAGGGCGTCAAGTTCGTGCGCATCCATGTGCTCGGCACGTCGCAGGGCGGCTGGGCAAGCATTCGTGAGGTCTCGCTGAAGGGCGAGGGGATCAAGTCGCTTGGAGTGAAGGCCGATGCCAAGCAGGTCGCCGTGGCAAAGAAGGAAGATGCGAAGGCAGCGGACCCGTTCGCGAAGGAAGGAAACGTGCCACCGAAGGTGGTGAAGCTCACCCCCGCGGAGGAAGCGGAAATCCTCAAGGATGTGAAGGTCGCAGATGGTTTCGAGGCCACGGTCTTCGCCCCGCCGCAGATGGCGAACTACCCGGTCTTCATAGCGGCTGCTCCCAATGGTGATGTCTATGTTTCCAGCGATGGCAATGGCTCACTCGGGCGCAATCCGAAGCGTGGCCGCATCCTCCGCCTGCGCGACAAGGATGGCGATGGCCGCGCGGATGAGGTGACGGAATTCGTGAAGGACCTCGATGCGCCGCGTGGCCTCGTGTGGGATCATGACCGCCTCTACGTGGTGCATCCTCCAGACCTGAGTGTCTTCATCGACAAGGACGGCGACGGTGTCGCGGAAGAGCGCAAGACGCTGGTGAAAGGAATCGCCTTCGGATACAAGGACCGCCCCGCGGACCACACCACGAATGGGCTGAGCCTCGGCATCGATGGCTGGCTCTACATCGCTGGTGGTGACTTCGGTTTCATGGATGCGGAAGGCACGGATGGCACTCACCTGCAGCATCGTGGCGGTGGCGTCATCCGTGTGCGTCCGGATGGTACGGGGCTGTCACTGTATGCGACCGGCACGCGCAACATTCTAGAGGTCGCCGTGAGCCCGCTCATGGATATTTTTTCGCGCGACAACACCAATGACGGCGGCGGCTGGAACGTGCGCTTCCACCACTTCACCGGTGGATTCGCCGACCACGGCTATCCCCGCCTGTACAAGAACTTCAA
>JAEYUU010000574.1 GCA_023429545.1 Verrucomicrobiota bacterium | reverse complement strand
GTGCTCACCTCATGGAAGGTGATTCACTTCGCGCGCAGATACGCCATCAGGTCCGCGAGCTGCTCCACCGTCATCGCTGCCTCCAGCCCCTCCGGCATCAGGGAGATGCCGGTGCTCTTGAGCGACTTCACCTGCGTGCGGGAGATGGACTGCTCGACCGCATCCGCGCCCTTCAGCGTGATACCGGTGCCCGATTCTCCGGTCAGCATGCCCACCAGCACCCGGCCGTCATGCAGTTCCACGATGTACTGCAAAAAGTTGGGCGACACCTCCCGGTTGGGATCGAGGATGTTGGTCAGCATCTGCTCCGGTGTCCATGCCAGGGTGGTGGCGAGGTTTGGCCCCACGGCGCGGCCTTCCTCCCGGAAACGATGACACACGGCACATACCGTGGTGAAGACGGTCTTCCCGCGCGTCGCATCGCCAGCCAGCGCGAGTGCGGGCTGGTACTTCGCCAGCACTTCGCTCCGGCTGCTGGTGGCGAAGAGTTTCTCCGCGCGTGCTTTGAGCGGCTTGTCCGGCGTGCGCATCATGAGCGCGCGGGCTGCGGCGGAGATCTCCGCAGGTTTCACCTGTCCGTTCTCCACTGCGGAAATGAGTGCTCTGAGCCACTCCGCGCGTGAAGCGAGGGCTTGCAACGTCGCTTCGCGCGGGACTGGCGTGAGGGTGGACCACGCCTCCAGGAGCATCTGGGGCAGGAACGACGCTCGTTTCCGCTGCAGAAGGCTGATGACCGCCAGCCGGATGGCATCAGGCTCGGAGGACCGCAGGAGCGTTTGTAGCGGGTCGTGGACCTTGGCAAAATCTGCCCCCACGGCCATCAGTCCAATCTTCGCCACGCGCGCATCTGTTGTCAGGCTGGCGTCGATGGCCTGGCGCTGCGCTTCCTGTGCCACGGTGCGAAGCCATGCCGCCGTTTCCTCCCTGGTGACGGAGATGTGCTCGACGAGGTCCGAGGGTGAACGCCCATGACGCGCGAGGCCCTCACACAATCCGAGCAGGCCCTCCTCTGCGGAGCGGGGATTCGTCACGGCGCATCGGGCCAGTGAGGCGAGGAGGATCTCAGCGCTCGTCTTCTTGAGGTCAGGCTCGGAACCGAGTATCACACCACATTCACGGATGAAGGTGAGCAGTCCGGGGGTGTCAGGATGGCCTCGCCGCAGGGTGGCCTCCACTCCTTGGGCGAGGATGGCCTGGGGGAAGGCCTGCGTGGCGAGGCGCATCCACGAGTCGTCCTTGTTCTGCAGAATCATCTGATCGAATGTGGCGGTCACCTCGGTGAACTCGCTGTTCGCCAGCACGAGGGTGGCGAGAAACCGGACACGCGGTGAATCGTCCTTGAGCCGGCTTTGGAAGCCGCCCGCCATTCCGGCCTTTTCCGTGAGGAACGGGGCATACAGCACCGTGGCAGATTCGCGTACCTCAGGCTTTGCGTCTTCGAGGGCGAAGCGGGTCAGATCCTGTTCATCGAGCGCTCCGAGCGCGCGCAGGGTCCACATGGCGTGAACCTCCGCAAAGGATCCTGAGTCATCGGACTTGAGAAGCTGCTTGAGCTCCGGCACCACGCCCTTGTCCTGCCGCTCGAAGAGCAACCGATGCGCCGTGTCGCGATGCCACGCGTTGCGATGAGCGAGGAGTTTCACCAGCTCCGCACTGCTCTTATCTCCCAGCGGCTCGGTTTTTCGCGGCTGGTAGCTCTTCGGGGTGAGACGCCAGATGCGGCCCTTGTCCACGCCCTTGATGAGATCGATGGCCGCATGAATGTCATCCGGCAGGCTCCAGGGATGCTCGATGGCTTCGCGATACATGTCACATACATGCAGGCAGCCGTCGGGCGCATTGGCGAAGTTTACCGGACGGAACCAGATGTCGCGACTGGCGCAGAATTCCTTGTCGCCATCCACGCGTGTGGCCTTGAAGGTCACGCCGTCAGGAGTAAGCTTGAGGCGGTAGAAGAGGTTGCCCGCGACGTCCGCAACAAACGCCATGCCGCGATGCTCCTTCGGGTAGGCGTCGCCGCGGTAGATGGTGATGCCGGCGGATGAGGTGACCACACCCGCGCCGACCAGTTCGCTGCGAGGCATGCGCGTGGCGGGATCCGTGCTCCAGCGATCCGCTCGCAGGACACGCCAGGCCTCAGGCGGACTGATGCGGTGCACGGGGAGCTGGTCGCCGGACTCGGCCACGTCGTGCAGGGGATTGACCGCTGGCAGGTGCGGATTGCGTGAGAGGTATTTTGTATCCAGCACGATGTGCTGGCAGGGGTTGCGAATGTTGCAGAGGAACCGGTTGCCCCAGTCGTCGCGGGTGTTGCCGAAGCGCGCGCCGCCATCGGTGGCCTCGATCTTCATGGTCACGGGGTCCAGCCGCAGATCAGCGCGGCGTATGGTGACTGGCTTTGCATCAGGGTGTATCAGGTTCCGAACGGTGCCGCCGTTGGTGCCGCCGGCGATGTAGATCTTGTTGTCCAGACCCCAGATGGGATTGTTCGCCACGGCCTGGACGTTGAGTTTCTTCAAGCCCGTGAAGAGCTTCTGCCGCACATCAGCCACGCCGTCGTTGTCCGTGTCCTTCAGGTACCAGATGTCCGGAGTGCCCACGACGATGATGCCACCCTTCCAGCAGGCGGCGCCGGTGGGCCAGGAGAGGTTGTCCGCGAAGATGCTGCTGCGGTCATAGGTGCCATCGCCATCGCTGTCCGTGAGGAGGCGCACCTTGCCGATGGGAAGATCCGTGGGATTCTCCTGGCTGGCCTTGTGCCGTTCCTTGTCCGTGTAGGGGTAGTCGTTCATCTCGCAGACGAATGCGCGGCCAGATTCGTCGAAGGTGATGGCGACGGGATCGGTCACCAGCGGCTCCGCGGCGACGAGTTGCATGGTGAAGCCGTCCAGCACCTCGAAGGTGGATGCAGCCTTGTCCGGTGGCGTGGCGGGAATGGAGGGGAAGGCGAGTGGCGCTGCTGCCTGTGCGGGTGATGGCTCCGCTGAGAAAAGAGGAACGCAAAGCAGAGAAGCAGCAAAGAGGAGGAGAGAAGGAGACCGCGGCTTCATGCTTGGGAGGGGGTATGGTCAGGATTGAAGGCTGCGCGTGGCGTTTTCGTGTGTGATGGCGGCGAGTTGCTTGTCGCTGAGATCGGATTCCTGGAGCTTGAGCCTCGCAGCCTCCCAGTAGAAGAGCGGGGCGTGCGAGCCAAAGACCAGCTTGTCGAGCGGCCAGTCGCGCAGGAGATTCTCCACGCCGCCGACGCCTTCGAGCATGGCGATGTCGAGCCACACGGGGCAGCCTTGCAGGGCCGTCATGGACATGGCCCGATTGGCGTTGAGCACCATGACACGGGCGTCCGGGACCCTTTTCAGGACAGCGGGCAGCGGCTTGAGATTTACCGGTTTCACCTGCATGAGCGGGTGCTGGGTGCGCTCGTCCTCCATTTGTGCGACGATTTGGATGAGGAACTTCGCGGTCGTGGCGGCTTCGAGGAGTCTCAGGA
>JAEYUU010000288.1 GCA_023429545.1 Verrucomicrobiota bacterium | reverse complement strand
AGAGAGGAAGTCTCCAAGCAACTTCGACAGCAAGGAACATGAACTCGAAAAAGAAATCGATGCAGCGTCTCCTTGATGACGTGGTGGTCCCAGAGACCGACTACGGACATCTCGGACCGAACCGCTCCGCCATGCTGGAAATGGTGAGCCGCGAGCGGGCACGGCGCAGACGCACGAAGACCATCCTCGGAGCGGCGGCTGGTGCAGGCGCGTGTGCGGTCGTGGCATCGCTTTTCATGTGGCCGTTCCACTCGCCCCATCAACCGTCACCTACGGAGTCGGTAGTGCATGCCGCGCCATCGCCACCTCGGCCCATCACCATTCACGAAGTGAATGACAAGGAACTGCTGGAGTTGCTGAAGGATACACCCGTCGCGCTGATGGAGTGGCCGGATGGGAAGCGCACCTTGTTGGTGATGGAGCGGTAGCACGGAGCTGAGATTCACCTCAACGCCACTGGCGCATGAAGAGCTCCAAGCAAATCCCCAGGCCAATGACAATCACCACGGTGCGTACCCAAATGGGAGGAATGCGCTGGGCGAGGTGGCTGCCGCACCAGTAGCCACCCATGGACCCCGCCATGAGCCACAGGGCGAGATCCCACTGCACGCCGCCCTTGATGATGAAGTACACCACGGCGGAGATATTCATGAGCAGGGCGAGCACCACCTTGAGAGCGTTCATCTGGTTGATGTCACGAAGGCCCAGGAGGCCCAGGGTGGCGAGCATCATGATGCCAATGCCCGCGCCAAAGTAGCCGCCGTACACCGCCACCGCAGCGAGGATGAAGACGCTCCACAGGTGCAACTGGGGCTCGGGGGCCTCACCCTCCCCTTCGGATGCCATGGACGCCGCCTGCCTGCGTTTGAGCCAGCGTTGCACCAGCCCGTTGCACATGAAGAGGATCGTGGCCAGCAGCAGAAGCCACGGCACGATGAAGTCAAAAACGCGCGAGCCGGTCTGGATGAGCAACACACCCCCAGCCAGCCCGCCCAGCAGAACCACCGGGGCCAGTTTGCGCAGCCAGGAACGGAGCGAACCAATGTGACGGCGAAAGGTCCACGCACTCAGCGGCATTCCTGGGAAAAGCGCCACGGTGCTGGTGATGTTCGCCTGCATGGTGTTCAGCCCCGCCCACAGCAGCACGGGGAAAGTGACCATGGTTCCTCCGCCGGCCACGGCATTCATCATGCCTGCCAGAAATCCCGCACCCGCGACCACCAGTGCCTTTTGCCATTCCATCGCGCGCGATACGTCTTATTTTTCATGTTCGCAATGCACAGGACGAATCATTCGCCGGTTGCACAGCCCCCCGTCCGTGGTACCTCCCATTCATCATGAACCTCTGGCAGCGCTATCAGAAGCATCTCGTCCGCTACCCCGATCTGGGCATCTCGCTGGACATCTCGCGGATGAATTTTTCCGATGACTTCTTTGCGAAAATGAAGCCTCTCACGGACAAGGCTTTCGCGGAAATGAAGAAGCTGGAGGCTGGAGCCATCGCCAACCCGGATGAAAAGCGCATGGTCGGCCACTACTGGTTGCGGAACTTCGGTCTCGCGCCCGCACCGGAACTGCGCGCCGGCATTGAGAGCGATATCGCCCAATCAAAGGCCTTCGCGGTCGAGGTGCATGCAGGCAATCTGGTGGCACAGCGCGGGGGACGCTTCACCCGGCTGCTGGTCATTGGCATCGGCGGCTCAGCACTGGGTCCGCAGTTCATCACGGACGCCCTGGTGAATACCTGGGATGCACCGCTGAAGACGCACTTTTTCGACAACACGGATCCGGACGGCCTCCAGCGAGTCCTCGCGGATATCGGCGCGGACCTGAACCGCACGCTTACAGTCGTCATCTCCAAATCCGGCGGCACGCCTGAGACGCGCAACGGCATGCTGGAGGCCAAGGCCGCGTATGAACGCGCCGGGCTGGACTTCGCGCAGCACGCAGTGGCGGTGACCGGTACCGCCGCCAATGGCATCTCCAGCAAGCTGGAGGCCACCGCCACGGAGCAGAAGTGGCTGAAGATTTTCCCCATGACAGACTGGGTCGGTGGACGCACCTCCATCATGCACACGGTGGGTCTGGTGCCCATGGCCCTGCAGGGTGTGGATGTGGACTCGCTGCTCGCGGGCGCCGCCGCCATGGATGAAAAAACTCGCAGCCTGCCCGTGGAGCAGAATGCCGCCATGCTGCTGGCGCTCATGTGGCACCACGCCGGGGGCGGCAAGGGAGCGAAGGACATGGTAATACTCCCGTACAAGGACCGCCTTGTCCTGCTGAGCAAGTACCTGCAGCAGCTCGTCATGGAGTCCCTGGGCAAGGAACTGGATCTCGATGGCGCCAAGGTGAACCAGGGCATCGCCGTATACGGCAACAAGGGCTCCACCGACCAGCACGCCTAAGTGCAACAGCTACGCGATGGCGTGATCAATTTCTTCGCCACCTTCATTGAGGTGCGCAAGAGCGCCTCGGGACCACAGCTCGAAGTGGAGCCAGGCACAACGTGCGGCGACTTCCTGCAGGGCTTCCTGCGCGGCACCCGCAAGGCGCTCTTTGAGAATGGGCGCGAATCCGTGACCATCAGCGTTCCCGCTGTGAATGCTCATGTGGTTGGTTCCATCATTGCGCTCTTTGAGCGGGCGGTGGGCTTTTACGCCACCCTGGTCAATGTCAATGCGTACCACCAGCCCGGCGTAGAGGCAGGTAAGAAAGCTGCCGGGGACTTCCTGAAGATTCTCACGAGTGTCCGTGCCCAGCTTCTGAAGTCTGGCTCTGCCACCGCGGACGAAATCGCCTCCGCCATCAAGGTGGATCCTGAGGAGGCCTATCACTGTTTGGTGCATCTCGCGGCAAATGAGCCTCATGTGGCTCAATCCGCAGGAGGAAGCCCGGGTGAAGACCGCTTCACGCTCGAAACGCATACTTGAGTATTGGCGCTGCCTCCGTGAGAATAGGCATCATGCCTTGGATCCCCCCATCCATTCACATGCTGCTTGCCCAAGCCGCGCCTGTCACCGCCGACGTGGCTTCGACGCCTGCCGTCGAAGGCCCGCCCGCGCCCGTACAGGCGGCGGCTGAAGTCGCAGTCCATGTGGATTATTTTCCACTGCAGTATCAGATTCTCTGCATCATCCTGACCGCGCTTTTCATCTGGATCTTCAGCATTGCGCGGAATCCACGCGGCTGGCGCAGGCTCTATCAAGCAAAGTTTTGCAGGCCCGAGGATCATTCCATCAACCGGAACAAGAAGCTGGATGAACAGATTCGCAGCTACGGGATCGTCATCGCCATGATCGTGCTGGTGGCGGATGTGGGCTGTGTGGTGTGGGGCGTGACCAATCGCTACCGCAGCACCCACGAACGTCCCATGACCAAGGAGGAGCAGTTCCGCGCCGCCGAGGCCGAACGCATCCAGGGCGCCGCCAACAAGACCAATGCGCGGAGGGCGGTGGGGGGATAATGGAAGCTTCAAGCGATGAGGGAAGGGCTGCACCCACCACCACCGCATTGAGGGCTTTCATCAGGGTCGTGATGCCGCAACGCCGCTCTTCCGTTCTCCCACACAGATCATCGACTTGTCTCCGCGCACGAACACCTGACCTTCGCTGAGGGCGGGCGAGGCAAAGACCTTCTCACCCACTTCACTCTCGGCCACGAGTTCATACTTGTCCCCGGGCTTCACCACACGGGCGACGCCGAAATCGTTGATGAATATCACCTTCCCTTCGGCGCTCACAAGAGAGGCGTGATGCTCACGCATGCGCTCCTCCCAGGCGATGCGGCCAGTTTTCGCCTCAAAACAGTGCGCCACACCCGAGTCAGAAACTACCAGGCACCAGTCACCTTCCGCGATGGGTGAAGGCACATACGCGGCACCCTGATTAGTGCGCCAGGCAATGTGAGTGTTCGTCACATTGCCCGTGCCATCCGGCTTGATGGCCAGAATGTGCTTCTCAGGAAAGCCGGCGGTAAGGAAGAGATATCCGGCACGATCGTTGTACACCAGTGAGGCAACGAACTGCTCCGTGGGACCATCCATCATCCAGATAAGGCTGCCATCATCGGGATTGTAGCTGGTCACACACTTCGTTCCGCTGAGAATCATCTGTGTCTTGCCGGCAAGTTCGCGAATGATGGGCACGCAGTAGCTGCGCGTGTTGTTGGGCCGGGCCACACGCCAC
>JAEYUU010000221.1 GCA_023429545.1 Verrucomicrobiota bacterium | reverse complement strand
ACGCGCCTTGCGCTCCTTTTGAGGCCATGCTTTCCATTCCGCGTTGTTCCGGCATTCTCCTTCATCCCACGTCCTTGCCGGGACGCTTCGGCATCGGAGAGATAGGTCGGGGAGCGGAACTCTGGCTGGAGGCATTGCATCGCATGGGCCAGCGGGCCTGGCAGGTGCTTCCCCTCGGACCCACGGGCTATGGCAACTCGCCCTACCAGTCGCTTTCCAGCTTCGCGGGGAATCCGCTGCTCATCAGCCTCGATTCCCTGGTGAGAGATGGCATCGTCCGCCCCTCGGATCTTGCCGTCCTGCCGGAATTCCCGGACGATCACGTGGACTTCGGCGCCGTGCTGGAGATCCGCATGGCCTTCCTGAAGAATGCCGCGCACAAGTTCATCAGGCAGTGCAGCGCCAGCCCGTTGCTCCAGCGCGCCTTTGAGACCTTCTGCCAGCGCGAGTCGGACTGGCTGGATGACTGGGCCATGTTCACCGCGCTGAAGGAGGAGTACCACCTGCGTCCCTGGACGGAGTGGCCGAAAGGCGTCGCGTTGCGTGAAGAGGTGGCTCTGGCGGAAGTCATGGCCGGTCTGGAGGAGGAGATCGAGGCGGCTAAGGTCCTGCAGTTTTTCTTCCACCGGCAGTGGAACAAGCTCCGCCTCCGCGCGAAGGAGCTCGACATCAGCATCATCGGCGACATCCCCATCTTCGCCGCGCATGACAGCGCGGATGTGTGGGCGAACCGCAGCCTGTTCCACCTCGACGAGCATGGCAATCCCACCGTGGTTGCCGGCGTGCCGCCGGACTATTTTGCCGCGACCGGACAGCGCTGGGGAAATCCCCTTTACGATTGGGAAAAGCACGTCAGCACCAACTTTGCCTGGTGGAAGGCGCGCCTGCGCAAGACACTCTCCCTGGTGGACATCGTCCGCATCGACCACTTCCGTGGCTTTGCAGCGTATTGGGAGATCCCCGCGTCTGAAGCCACCGCGGTGAATGGACGCTGGGTGGAGGCCCCCGGGGATGCCTTGTTCGATGCGCTGAAGGCGGAACTCGGCGAAGTGCCCATCATCGCGGAGGACCTCGGACTCATCACCCCGGACGTGGTGGCGCTGCGTGACCGCCATGATCTGCCCGGCATGCGGGTGATGCAGTTCGCCTTCGGCGGAGACGCGCTGGCGGAAGACTACCTCCCCGAAAACTATCCGGACAACAGCGTGGCCTACACCGGCACCCACGACAACGACACCATGGTGGGCTACTTCAACAGCGGGGAGGATGAGCACACCACCCGCACCGCCGAGATGGTGGAGAAGGAGAGGACCAATATTCTCGGCTACACGAAGACCGATGGCTCGCAGATCCACTGGGACTTCATCGAGCATGTGTGGGCGAGCAAGTCGCGGCTCGCCATCTGCCCTCTGCAGGATGTCATGGGTCTGGGGAGTGAGGCCCGCATGAACATTCCCGGCAAGACCGGGGAATTCTGGACCTGGCGCTTCGAGTGGAAGGATCTCACATCGGACATGGAGTGGCGGCTGAAGCGCGTCACCCTGCGGCATGGCCGGGCTGCGGCAACCAATTGAGGTGTCGCCAGCCGTTTTCCGGCATCCACGCACCGATTTCAACCGCATCTTTTCATGTCCCATCCCAAGAAAGGCCTGCGGCGAACGTTTCTTTTCTAACAGTTGTCCCCGCTTTTCCTCACCATGAAATACAAGGTTCTGCTCTCCCTGCTTATGTCCGCCATCGTCTCCGCCACGGCTGCTGCTGCTGACAAACCCGCGCCCGCCAAATCCGAAGAGGCTATCCTGGGAGGCGGCTGCTTCTGGTGCACGGAAGGCTGCTACCTACCCATCAAGGGCGTGGTCAAGGTGATCAGCGGATACTCAGGTGGCCATGTGAAGAATCCCACCTATGAGCAGGTCTGCACGAAGACCACCGGCCATGTGGAGGTGATCAAGGTGGTCTATGATCCCTCGGTGGTAAGCTACAAGGATCTCGTGGATCTTTTCTGGTACGCGCACGACCCGACCACGCTGGATCGCCAGGGCAATGATGTGGGCCCTCAGTACCGCTCCGTGATTTACTACGCGAACGACGAGCAGAAGAAGATTGCCGAGGCCTCAATGAAGGAGCACGCCAAGGAATTCTCCTCTCCCATTGTGACGGAGATTGCGCCACTGAAGAATTTCTATCCCGCCGAGGACTACCATCAGGATTTCGCGAACAAGAACCCGAACCAGGGATATGTCTGCGCCGTGGTGAAGCCCAAGGTGGAGAAGTTTACCAAAAAGCTGAAGGAGCTTTCCAAGGGCAAGTGAGCCCGGCCTGATCCTACATGGCTGAACCAGAGGGCGGGCAACCCAACCAGACATCCGGGCAACCACCGGACCCGCCCTCTGCCGTGCTGAGCGCCATTGTGGCATTCGGCATGTGGGGCACGCTTCCCATTTACTGGAAGCTGGTCCAGCGCTTCGGTTCGGATGTCGTAGTGCTGCAGCGTTTGGTGTGGACCGTGGTCTGGGTGCTTCCGCTGCTCATGCTAACCGGTGGATGGCGCCCCTGGCTGGAAGCGATGCGGACACCCGCACTCCTGCGCGCTCATGGATGGTCCGCCGCGATGCTCACGGTGAACTGGTCGCTTTTCATCTGGGCAAACCAGCACGGGCACATCGTGGAAGCCAGCCTCGGCTACTTTCTCAATCCGCTCCTTAATATCGCCATCGGCCGCGTGCTGCTGGGCGAGACCCTTTCGCGCTGGCGACTGGTGAGCATCGCACTCGCGGCTGCAGGGGTATTGCTACAGGTGATCATGGTGGGGCGCCTGCCGTGGATTGCCCTGGCCCTGGCCCTTACCTTTACGGCCTATGGATTGGCCCGGAAACGCTCGCCGCTGGGCTCGCTTCCTGGCCTCGCGATGGAATCCGTGCTGGTGCTGCCATTTGCGCTTGGCGGTCTTGCATGGGTGTCATTTCATGGCCAGCCCCTCGCGGGAACTGGTTCCGCGGCAGACTGGCTGCTGATGTTCCTGGCGGGAGCGTGCACCGCCGCGCCCCTGCTGACCTTTGCGCATGCCGCTCGGCATCTGCGTTTCAGCACTCTGGGGCTGCTGCAATTCATTGCGCCCACCGGTCAATTCCTGATTGGCGCGCTGATGTACCATGAACCAGTCACCACCGGCGTGCTCGTGTCCTTCGGCTGCATTTGGGCCGGAGTCGCGGTCTTTTCCGCGGAGGCTTTCCTCAATCGCAAGGTCGAGCCGGCGAAGGCCTAGGCCGCATCCGGTCTGAGATAAACCCACGTCGCGCCCCAGCCACCGCTCTGTTCACCGGCGGGCCACTGCCACGACTCCACTTCAGGCAGCTTGTTCAAGAGATGATGCACCCCGGTCCGCTGGGCACCGGAGCCTTTGCCGTGCACCACGCGCACGTTCAGGATGCCGTGGCGCACACACTCCGCCAAGTAGTCCGGCAGCAGGTCGCCGATTTCGTTCGGGCGGAACGTATGCAGATCCAGCGTGTCGGTGATCGGTATCTTCACCGGAGTATCCGGGTCGAACGAATCGTGATCGAGGGGGTTCATGGCCCGGGCGTGGAG
>JAEYUU010000210.1 GCA_023429545.1 Verrucomicrobiota bacterium | reverse complement strand
ATGGTCCACTCTCCGGAGAACTGGCGGGGCAGGGGCGCATCCTTCGGATCACCCGCGGGACGGTCGCTGCTGCTGATCCAGGCAAGAAGGTCTGATTTGTCATTGGCGGCCAGGGAGCAATCATTCGCCCACGGGCTGTTCAGGGCGCTCTGGTCCTTCGCCGCAAACCAGGGTGGCATCACCCCACGTTCCACCTGTTTGCGGATCATGGCAGCGTTCTCGACGACGTCCGCGAGTGTTTCCAAGGGAAAGGGACCCACGCCATCGGCGCGATGGCATTCAACGCAGTGGCTCTGCATGATGCGCGAGACCTGATTGTGGTAAGTCACTGTCGTGGCTGAAGTGCGGCTCTTCTCGTCGCTGGGGACATCCAGCGCACAGCCGGGCGCTGTGGTCGCGGCAATTTGAATCGGTCGACCTTGGGTCAAATCCTCAAGCGCGAGCCGCAGGTATTCCTTCGTGGGTGCGTCCTTGTTGTAGCCCAGACCATACTGATCATGCACCGCGCCGCGATAGACCAGCGTGCGCGCGGCATCGATCAGAAACACTTCAGTTGTAGTCGTGGCGGAGAGGGCACGAAGCAGGCCGGACTGCGGGTCATTCAGCACGGCGCTCTTGATTTGATGATCACTGGCGAACTTCTGCAACTCCTCCGTCTTGTCTCCCGGCACCGCATTGACCAGTACGAAGCTAACCTGCCGATCCGCACACTCCCCGGCGAGCCGGACGTACTCTGCGCCCAGCTTGTTGCTGATGGGGCAAGTGGCGCTGAAGAGGGCAATGACGAGACCGTTGGTGCCCTTGAGTTGCGAGAGCTTGAGCGTGTCACCTTTCAGGTTCTTCAGGTCAAAGTCCGGCACCAGGTGACCCACGCCATGTTCGGAGGCTTTGATCTGCTGCGGTTGTTCCTTCAGCGATTCATCCGGCTTCGGTATCTGCACGGCGCTAGCCTGCTGTGGCAGAAAGCGTTTTGGGACGGCGCTGCCCAGCACGGTTCTCGCCTCATCAATGAGGACGGTGCCATCCTTGTTCCCGTCGAGGCGGTCAAACCAGTCATCGCGGGGCAGTTCCTCACGGGTCAGCTTGCCGTCGGCATTGGCATCCACCTGCTTGAAGAGCACTTCGAGCGGCACAGTGGCCTGGTCACCGGTGGCGCGCTTCGCGATGGCGCCACGCAGTCGGCTCATCCCCTCGCGGGTTTCCTCCAGGGTCACATAGCCGTCGCCATCTTGGTCCAGTCGCTTGAGTGCGGGATTGCGCTCCAGTTCCGCCATGCTCACGCGACCATCTCCATCCGTGTCGAATGCCTTGAACTGGTTGGCCAGCGGGTCCTCAGCTTTGAGGAACATGGACGCCGCCAGGGTCGTGACGGCGAGAATCGGGAGAGGGCGAAAGGGCTTCATGAGCGGTGTTGTAACCCGAGACGTGTGGTGAACACGTCAGGTTACAACACCCGCGTCAATTTAGAAATGCAGGACTTGCACCCCTCAAATGATGCTGTCGCCAGCCACCGGCTGGTCTTCGGGAGCGGAGCTTTCCGTGGCGTAAATGGGGTCGTGCTCAACGTGAGGCGCGACCTCGTGCTCCAATTCGGGCTCAGCGACTGGAGCTTCCCCAGGAGCAGTCTCTTCAGCAACCTCCGTCGGTGCTTCTGAAGACTCCGCCTCCGCAACGGGCGCCGTCGAGGGTACTGCTTTGCCGCCTTTGCCCTTGCCCTTTTTCGGCTTTGCCGGTTCAGCCAGCAGGGCATCGATCTCGGAGTCCTGGGTCCGCTTGGCCTTGCCGCTGACAGTATCCGCGACGGTGGGCTGGCCGTCTTCCAGGGAAACCTTCTCGTTCGTCATGCGCACCCCGACCGGCTTGCTCACGCCGAACTCCTGCATGGTCACGCCGTAGATCACATCCGCGCGGGACATGGTCCGCTTGTTGTGGGTGACCACGATGAACTGGCTGTTCGCGGTGAACTTGTCCAGCATGGTGAGGAAGCGGCCGATGTTCGTTTCATCGAGCGGCGCATCAAGTTCGTCCAGCACGCAGAAGGGGCTGGGCTTCACCATGTAGATGGAGAAGAGCAGGGCCACCGCAGTCATGGAGCGCTCGCCACCGGAGAGGAGGCTGATGGTCTGCAGCTTCTTGCCGGGGGGCTTCGCGATGATGTCGATGCCAGTCTCGAGCGGATCGTTTTCATCCTGCAGCACGAGGTCTGCCTGCGATCCCTGGCCGAAGAGTTCCTTGAAATTTTCCCGGAAGTTCGTGCGCACGAGGGCGAATGTCTCGGCGAACATCGTCTTCGTGGTGTCGTTGATCTTCGCGATCACCTGGAGGAGTTCCTCCTTGCTCTTCACGAGGTCGCCGTGCTGGGTGTCCAGGAAGTTGTGACGCTGCTCGAGCTCTTCGAACTCATTGATGGCGTCAAGGTTCACCGGGCCCATGCTCTCCACTCGCTGGCGGAGTTCATTCACGATTTCCTGCACCAGTACCCAGTCAGGTTCGCCTGCGGTGGCGGAAAGAAGATCGTCAAACTCGGTGGTCTCGCCGTTGCTGAGGCTTGCTGCAGCCTCGCTAGTCGCTTCAGCGGCATCGGCTGCATCATTGGCGGCGGATTCAGCTTCTGACTCGGAACTGGAGTCATCGCGCCCGGACATCGTGCTCTTGCGCTTGCTGTTGCGGTCACGGCTCTTCTTCTGCTCCGCGATGGCAAGCAACAGGGCGTGAGGGTCGGGCTCGAAGGTCTCGAAATTGACGTGATAGCGCTCCTGAATCTGGTTGGTCAGGTTCTCAAGTTTCAACTCCACGCGGGTCTGCTGCACCTCGGCGCGGCTGCGGTGTTCCGTGA
>JAEYUU010000199.1 GCA_023429545.1 Verrucomicrobiota bacterium | reverse complement strand
AGGTAGCTGATCGCTGCCAGCCGCCCTTCCACCCGGACTTGGAACTCCAGGCACCGGCACGGCACGCTCCCGGGTTCCGTGGAGAGGAACGTCGTCAGCGCTTCGGGAATGTTCTCCGTGAAGCGCGCCTTGTGCCTCTCAAACATGCCGCGCGCCTCATCGGAGAGCGTGGCGGGTGCGATGCGGCACTCCACATCCTCATTCTTGCGCAGCACGCGGCGCTGGCTCTTGGTGAGGGTGAGGTTCGCCAGGTGCAGGCGCAGTGGCACGATGGTCTGCCAGCCATCCGGCTGCGGACTTACGCTGTAGCGGAAAAACTCCGTGCCGAAATGCCGCCATCCCTGCGTCCACAGATCGTCCATCGCCTGCGGCCTGGCATGCAGCATGTGAAACGTTTCCCAGATGAGAGGCGGCAGGCTCATGGGTGACGTAAGCGGGAACGAACCCCGCGTGGCTGCGGCAGCCTACTCCTCCAACTGGAGCTTCGCCAGCGTGCGGTACAGGCTGTGCTCGCGGGCGTAGAGTTCGTCATGCGTGCCGTTCTCCACCACGGTGCCGCCGCTCATCACCAGAATCTGGTCCGCGCGGCGGACGGTGCTGAGACGGTGGGCGATGATGATGCTGGTGCGATTTTCCATGAGCTTGTCCAGCGCCTCCTGCACTAGACGCTCGCTCTCCGCATCCAGGCTGCTGGTGGCTTCATCCAGCACGAGGACGGCCGGGTTTGCCAGGATGGCCCGCGCAATGGCGATGCGCTGGCGCTGGCCGCCGCTGAGCTGCGTGCCACGCTCGCCCACCAGCGTCTGGTATCCCTCGGGGAGTTTTTCGATGAATTGGTGCGCGTTCGCCTGCTTCGCGGCCTCGATGATCTCTGCGTCCGACGCATCTGGGCGCCCATAGCGGATGTTCTCCTGGATGGTGCCTCCGAAGAGCAGCACCTCCTGCGGCACGAGCGCGAAGTTCTTCCGCAGAGACGCCAGCGGGTAGGAGGCCGCCGGTTTCCCATCCAGGAGCACCTCGCCGCGATCAGGATTGTAGAAGCGGTAGAGCAGATTGATCACCGTGCTCTTGCCTGCGCCGCTGGGGCCCACGAGGGCGATCTTCTGCCCGGATCGGGCCTCGAGATTGAAATCGGAGAGCACGGCGGCGTCGGGTCGCGCGGGATAGCGGAACCACACGCCGCGCATGGAGAGCTCTCCACGCAGCTTCACGGTCTCCGTGCCGAGATCCTCCTCCTTTTCCTGCAGCAGTTCACGGACCCGCTCAAGCGCGCCGCCGGCCTTCTGCAACTGGGAGACGAGCTCCGGCATGCTCCCGATCGAGGCGCTCAGGAATGCAGTGTAAAGAGCAATCGCGATAAACGCTTCCCGCTCAATCTCACCACCCTGCACCATGCGCACGCCAAACCATACGCACAGCGTAATGACGCTCATGAACACAAGGATGATGAACGCCACGAAAGCCCCGCGGAGCTTCGCGCCGCGAAGGGCGGATTTCAGAAAGCTGCCGAGAAACCCAGTGTAGCGGCTGATTTCGTGGGACTCATTGGCGAACGCTTTCACGCTGACGATGCTCTGCAGGCTCTCATCCACCACCACCTGGCTGGCTGCCAGTTCATCCTGGGCCTGCCGGGAAACTTTGCGGATGCGCGAGCCAAAGAGCGCCACCAGCAAAATGGCCGGCGGCAGGCTCGCCAGCATGAATCCGGAGAGCTTGGGCGACTTGGTCAGCACAATGATAGTTCCGCCCACCAGCACCACGGAATGCCGGATGATCATCGGAATCGTGGACACCAGGCTCTCGCGAATCACCTCCACGTCATTGGCCAGCCGGGAACCCAGTTCGCCCACGCGACGCTCCTGCAGTACCGTCATGGGAAGCTTGAGAATCCGGCTGAAGGTGTCGAGTCGCACCTGCACCAGCGCGCGTTCCGCCGCCTTGCTGAAAAAGAGGATGCGCCAGAACGCCATGATCGCCTGCAGACTCAGGGCGGCGACAATGTACAAGGCATACCGATTCACATCGGCGCGGGCCTTCTCAAGGTTCGCACCTTCAACGGGCAGGGCGAGGCCCACCAACCGGCTGATGAATTCGGGGAACGCAAAGGTGAGCACCCCGGTCACCACCAGCACGAGCATGGCGGGGATGAACTCCTTCGCATGCGGCTTCAGGTACTTGTAAAAGAACGCAGCCTCATGCTTCAGGCCGTGTTTTGCCTTGGTGGAGACTTTTTCTGGAGGGGCAATATCAGACACAGGGCGGGCGCGATCACTCACAGGGCTGGATGAGGAGGGGATTGGTCGAATTCAGCAGCTCCGGAAAGGGCTAGTAGAGCCGTACGGTCCAGCGACCCGTGGGTTTGTCGGAAAGTTCCAGCACGGCCAGAGATTCCGCGTCATCACGGTGACGTCCGTTGTTGGTCAGGCAGAAGGTCTGGTAGGAGCCCTGGCCATTCTCGCCACTCTGCCAGATTTGCAGCGTGGTGTTTACGCCGAGCTGGCTGTTCGCATTCCCCATGGCCCACTCGTGCAGGTACAGGTATCCGCGCGGCAGCGTGATGGTCACACGGCGTGCGCCATCCGGGCGGCTGGTGAGGCGGCATTTCACCTGTTTTTCATCGTAGAACATCCCGTAACCATTGCCGAAGACCCACGCGGGCAGCGGCGCCACTGTGGCATCGCCATCGGC
>JAEYUU010000563.1 GCA_023429545.1 Verrucomicrobiota bacterium | reverse complement strand
TGTCAGTGTGATGTCGTCAAATCACCAGGCAGTCGCCGCGAGCACATAGACGATGGTCCATGCGCCATAGCCCAGGAAGAAGAGCCAGTGGAAGAATGTGCGGCTGGGAATGCCGCGCCAGTGGGTCGGGCTGTAGTGCAGCCACTGCGCCGCGCACCGGATGCCCCAGAACGCCGCCATGGCCCCGCACAGCCAGCGCGACAATTCCGTGGGCGCGTGGGCCATCTCATGCGCAAAGCGCCACGTGAGCACGGTCCAGATCGCCAGCGTGATGGTGATGAACCAGGAATGGATGATGAAGACATCCCGCACCAGCAACGACATGCGATCCAGGTCCGGCTTGAAGTTCAAGATGCGTCCGATGAAGAGATTGGCGATCACCAGGGAGAACTGCGCCACGGCTACGATGCGAAGAAACAGTTCCAGATGGGTGCGGGCACTTTCAATGAGGGTGTTCATGGTGATGCTGTGGTTCAGTTCAGTCTCTGGCAAAAAGGTCGTGGAGCGCTTCAGGCAGCTCCGTGTAGCGGAATTCAAATCCCTCCTGCTTGAGCCTCGCCGGGAGGCCGCGCCGGCCCGTGAGCGCGAGCACCGGCTCCGTGCGCAGGAAGAAACAGCCGATGGGCACAAGGAACGCAGGCAGCGGCGGACTCCAGGGCCGATGCAGAGTGCGGCGCAGCTCACCCATGAACTCGGCGTTGGTCACCGCAGTCGGCGCCGTGGCGTTGTACACGCCGCTCATGCTTTCGTCCTCAATGGCGCGCAGCCACAGACGGTTCATGTCCTCCACGTGCAGCCATGAGATGTACTGCCGCCCATTGCCAATCGCGCCCCCAAGGAAGCACTTCGTGAGTCCCGCCAGCATGCGCAACGCCCCGCCTCCGTTGCCGAGCACGAAGCTGATGCGATAGATCACCTTCCGGGTATGCGGTGTATTCTCAGCGTTGAAGGCGCTCTCCCACTTCAGGCAGGTGTCCACGGGGATTCCTTCGCCGTGAGGCGTGCCTTCATCGCAGATGCGCTCGCCGGCATCACCATAAATGGCGAGTGATCCCGCCTGCACCCACACGGCCGGCGGGAAGCGGCAGGCGCGGATGGCCTCGCCGATGACCTTCACCGAATCCACGCGCGACCCGTTAATCTCCGCCAGCGCGGCGGTGGTGTAGCGGCAGTTCACATTCTTCCCGGTGAGGTTCACCACCGCCCTCGCGCCTTCCAACTCCGCCGCCCATGGTCCCACGGTCCTGCCATCCCAGGCGAGATGCCGCGCGGGGACGTCTGCCGGCAGTGGACGGCGCGCGAGGACGAAGACCTCATACCCCTCGCTGCTCAAGTGCCGCGCGAGTGACGTTCCCAGGAAGCCGTTGCCTCCGGCGATGATGACTTTTCCCCTGTTCATGGCTTGTGAGATTCGTGGTGTATCAGAAACAAATAGTGAGATGGAATGCCGCCACGGTGTAGACGGTCGTGAGGAAGACGAAGGCCGCAGTCAGCACGTGGTCGCCCAGCTTCAGCCAGGCGTTCGTGAGATAGGCGCTGACATCGAAGACAAAGAGCTGCACAAACAACCGTGCGCCCCAGAACACCGCGGTGAACGCCGCAAGTCCACGCGCCACCGGATCTCCCGCCGCCATGGCATCCGCGTGAAAGAGTGTCAGCGTGCCCAGGCCGATGATGGTCAGCACGATGAAGACGCCATACACCCAGAATAGCGTGCGCAGGAAGGGCGGAAGTGTCTTCAGCGCCGTTTTCCAGTCCAGCACCTTCGGCACCAGGGCGCTCGCGGCCAAAATTCCGAAGTGGCCAACGCCGGCTAACAGCAGCAGATTTTTCAAAGTGAAGAGCGCATTCATGGCAGGGCTCCGATGGCGTGGAAGAAGGGGACCATGACGCCCTCCACGAAAGGCGGATGGAAGAGGAAGAAGGCGGGCAGCGCCGTGAAGAGCACGGTGCGGATGTGTTTGATGGCCGTGGGCAGCTTGCAGTAGCGCCGCTCCGCGATGAGCCCGGCGGCCTGCATGAGGAAGTAGGCCGTGGGCAGACCGAAGCCTGCTCCGGCAGGCACACTGATCACCAGCTCATGCACCAGACCTGACACGGCGAAGACAAACCACGTGGCGCCGGCCTCTCCCCAGCGACGTGCCGCAGGGATGAACAACACCCGATGCGAGAGATCGCGGAAGGAGGTGTTCCACCTCTGGCCCCAAAACTCCGCCAGGGTGGTAGCAGCAAGGGGATTGCGCATCACGGGCTTGGCCTTCAGGCCCAGCCCACGCCAGAACGCGGTGGCCAGATGGAAGAGCCCGAAGTGCAACATGAAGATGAAGCCCACCATGCCCACCCAGCCCGCCGCGAGGGGATGCGTGCAGAGACGGGCCACACCCCACAGCAGCACAGCGCCGAAGAGGACATTGCGAAGGCCATGCACCCAGAGCTTTCCCACGTCGCCCGCAGTTCCTTCGCGGGGCTCGGGCCAGCGACTCCATCCGTTGAGGCTCATCCCGGGCCAGCACAGCCACCAGCCTCCCGCCAGCAGGGCGTTTCTGCCTCCCGCAGGCGCGGGGGTCAGGTACCACATGGCTGCCTTTCCCGTGTAGAAGATGGCCGTGGCCAGCAGCCACATCAGCGCCCAGCGGGGCATGATGTCGGGGATGACGAATGTGGCGTTCATGTCGGGAATTTCTGTAAGAAACGAAATACCGTGTCAAAAAAAGGCAGGGCAGGCTTTATCCTCCAAGGCCAAGGAGCTTGAGTGCCTTGTCCCCCATGCGGGCGACCTTCACCAGCGAGCCCGTGGGCATGCGCTCCATCTGGTGGGCAAAGGTGGTGGCCAGCTCAAAGAACTCCTTCATCGCAGTGAGCCGGGCGCGCACGTACTCCTCGCCAGGCTTGGGCTTGCCGGTGTCCTCCAAACAGTCGTCAATGAGCTTCAGCGTGGGGTCCACCTCACGACGGCGGCGGTCGTTCGCGATCACGCGGAACATCTCAAAGA
>JAEYUU010000126.1 GCA_023429545.1 Verrucomicrobiota bacterium | reverse complement strand
CCGGGAGCAGAGCTTGGCGGGCCGGGTTTTTTGGCGCCGGGGGTGAGTTGGTCTTCGCCATACCTCACCGTCACAATCTCAGCGCCAGCCATGATTTTTACCTCGGCCCGTTGCAGGTTTTTGCTGGCGTTGGTTTCCGCAAGCTTCCAGCCCTGCGCGTTGGGTTCTTCGGAGACTACGAAACTCTGTTTGGTCTCGCGATTCAAGATTGTTGCCACGGGTTTGCCTTCCACATAGGCCATGCCGGTGAGTGCAAGAGAGTCGGACAGGTTCAGCGCGCGGGTGAAGGGAGGATTCGTCACCAGGGATTGCACATCCTGCGCATCCAGCGGTTGTGGCAGATCGGGGTCCGCTATTGCGGGCGGCGGAGTGGGCGCTGTGACTGGCTTCGCAGGAGCGGCGGCATCCTCTGCCTGCGTGGCAAAAGGCACGCCCAGTGAGAGCATCAGGGCCGCAGCAGTGTGTCGCAGAATGGGCATGCCAGTACCTCCAGGAATGAAATGATAACCACAGTACCATCATGCTGATTTATACGGTCACTGTAAAGGACAATGGCGTCAGCCTCCGGCGGGCCATCACATGCCGGTCTGATTCGGCTTGTCAATGAGGCTGCGTGTTCGTTCTCCTCGCCTGTAGGAAGCGCACCCTCGGGCGAACCCGCCTATGACATCACTTGCTATTGCCACCCAATACGACGGTGCCCAGCATCTGATTGAACAGTTCGCGATGGGATTCGAAGTTTTTCTCCACTACAGCTGCATCGGCGAAAGCACCTGCTACCATGCAATGGATCATGACGAGGGTATCGCCCTGCACGAACACAAGGAAGATGCTGCGGGAATAAACCTTGTTGCCTGCCTGTTCTCGTGAATCCGTGCATTCTACATGGGCCGCAGGCTCTCCCCCTAACTTGGTCGGCTGGAAGGCCAACACCTTCGTGCTTGATGGGAAGAGCGGAGCTACGCCCTCGCGATCCGCCAATAACTTCGCTGCCTCGTCCTTGCTCAGCGGCCTCTTGGCTGTTTTTGTGCCGATCGTTACCGTAGCCGTGGAAGTTGGATTGACGAACATCTTCACTCCATTGGACCCTTTCGTCTCATCCGCACTCCAGTCGACTGGATAGCCAATGGTGAGTTCCACCCCCTTTGACTTCGCATGTCCCGCAGTGGAGAACCTCTTTGCCGGTTTCCCATCCAGGGTGGGCGTCTCCACTGCTTCTGCTCGTTGCGCCGCCCTTACTCCTCCACCCACCACAGCGCAAGCTAGAGCGACGACACAAGAGACAATAGCGCCTGCATAACTGGCGGAAATCTTTCTCATGCCGGCAGCCTAGGCAACGGGCATTCCATCGTCCATCGAAAAGCGCTCGGACCTCCACTGCGAGTTCGACAACTCCAAAACGAAGGCCACAGTAAGGCCATCATCCCCTGCCACAGGTGTCGTCAATTGTGAGGCAACGCTCCAGCCCCAATGCCAGCGTCGGGGCATTTGCTGGAGAGGCAATATGCCTACCGGTACCGTGTGAGTGTTTCCAGGAACTCCCGCGCCTTCGCATGCGCCGGTGCCGCAAAAAAGCCACCTGCGGCCGCGGATTCCACCACCTTTCCCTGCTCCAGGAAGAGCACCCAGTCCGCCACCTGACGCGCAAAGAAGATCTCATGCGTGGAGAGCACAATGCGCTGTCCGCCCTCCGCGAGTTCGCGAATCAGCTCCAGCACATCCTGGGTCATCACGGGATCGAGCGCGGAGGTGGGCTCATCCAGCAGGAGCAGCTTGGGTCCGGGGGCGATGGCGCGCGCGAGGGCCACGCGCTGCTGCTGGCCACCGCTGAGTTCCGCCGGCCGTTTTTCCACATGGGCGGCCAGGCCGAAACGTCCCAGCACTTCCAGCGCGGTGGCACGCGCGACCTCCGGCGATTTCTCATGCACCTCGCGCAGTGGCAGCGCCACGTTTTCAAGCGCGGTGAGATGGGGGAAGAGATTGAAGCTCTGGAAGACGAAGCCATTCGCCCGGCGCTGGCGCAGCGTGGCTTGTTCAGACCACTCCAGCGCACGGTCCTGCACGAGCACCTCCCCTGTGTCCGGTGTGAGCAGCGAACCCAGCACCCTGAGCAGCGTACTCATGCCGCTGCCGGACGCGCCGATGAGTACCAGGCACCCGGTGTCCGCAGGCACGGTGAAGCTCGCACCATCCAGCGCGGTGTGCGCGCCGTAGTGTTTCACGAGTGAGCGGCCTTCGAGTTTCATGGGGTCAAATCACGTCTCATACTTGTACCGCTCCTCCAATCTGCGCGCCCACCAGGAGATGGGCAGGGTGAGCACAAGATAGAGCAGGGCGAGCGGCACATAGCCCTCCAGTGCGGTGTAGGCCTGGGCATTCGCGGAGCGGACCGCCTGGGTGAGTTCCTGCACGGCGATGACGGAGAGCAGCGATGAGTCTTTTACGAGGGACACCAACTGCCCTGCCGTGCCCGGGAGCGCACGGCGCAATGCCTGGGGAAAGATGACGAACCGCCACGTCTGCCACCGGTCAAAGCCGACGGCGCGCGCCGCTTCAATCTGGGAGGCGCCGATGGACTCCCACGCGCCCCGAAAGATTTCCGCGAGGTATGCGCCCTCAAATAGTGCCAGCAGTACAATGGCAACCGGGAGGGCCTGGTTGAACTTGAACGCGTTTGCCACGCCGTAGTAGCCCAGCAGCAGGAGTACCAGCAGAGGCATGCCGCGCACCAGTTCCACCACGGCCCGGGAAAGCTGCCGTACCGGAGTGAGAGAGCTGCGCTGGCCCAGCATGAGCACCATGCCGATGAGGACGCTGGCCACCATAGCCACGGCGGAGATGACCACCGTCATGCTCCAGCCCTTGAGGATCAGCACGCGCCGCAGCCAGATGGCATCCCACTGCCAGCGGTAGTTGATGATGGTAAATACACCATACACCACCATGATGCACACGGTCGCCAGAACCACGGCCCACGCCAGCTCGCGGAGGAGGGGGCGTCTGGGTGCGGCGGCAGTCATGCGCGGTGTATTGCCCCGACCGCGCCCGCTGGTCAATCAGGGATTGCCTTCGCGCAGCGAGCTGGCGCCAGTGGGCATGGCCACGGTCATCGGATTGCGCTCAATGCCACGGCGCGGGTTCAAGCGGGAGGCCAGGAGGAACTTCCGTACGCCCCCTGCCACGGCCACTGCGATTTTTTCCTGGTGATCTTCGTTCTGCAGGCGGCGGGCCTCGGCCTCATTGGTGAGGTAGCCGCATTCGATGAGCACGGCGGGGCACTCGCTGTTCATCACCACGAGATAGTTGCTGTCACG
>JAEYUU010000108.1 GCA_023429545.1 Verrucomicrobiota bacterium | reverse complement strand
GTGATGGCCTGCTGACCCATCTCGGAATAGAGCTCGTTCAGGTCGATGAGCAGGTCGTTGAGACCGGAGTCGAGTTCCTTCACCTTCAGACCCACACGCTGGGCTTCCTTCAGCAGGATGGGATAGCCGTGGCTGGGGTAGGCGGAGTTCAGGTGCTTGCTGATGCGCTCGCGCTCCTTGGCGTCCTTGAGATGGTAGCTCAGGATTTCCTCGCAGATCTTGATGGAGAGGGAGCTGGCACGGTCAATGGCGCCAAACACAAGCGGATGCACGTGCTCGTAGAGATTTTTGTACGGGTTGCTGTCATTCGCCTGCGCGGACTCACGCCAGAGACGCAGCACGCGGTTCAGCTCGTCCTGGCTCACGGAGACGGCGTAGTTGTTGCGGTCCACCGGCGAGAGGGCGTGCGTGAGGGAGGTGTCCACCGCGGTGAGATAGGCGAGCGGACCCATGTGAATCTCATCCGCGCCCAGGGCCATCATGGTGGCCGCGCTGGCGCACTCCAGCGGCACGAGCGCCGTGATGCGATCCGTGTGCTGCCGCAGCAGGTTCACGATGCGCAGCGCCGCCTGGCCGTTGCCGCCATTGGACTTGATGAAAAGGTATAGCTTCTTTTGCGGCCCGATTTCCTTGAGCACTTCGAAGAAGGCAGCCACGTCGTTGTGGCACACGCTGCCGTTGCCGCTGCTCCAGTACGCAATGAAGGCGCCGTCGAGCTTCTTCTCGATCTTGCTGATGATCTTCTGCGTTTGCGCGAAGAGGATCGGCGGTTTGTTGATTTTGACGGCTGGCTTCTTCTGCATGGGGGGCAGAGCATGGAGGAAAGCCGCTCATTGTGCAAGAACTTCACCAAAGCGGATGGGGAACCCATGCGGGATGTCCGATTTTTCACAAAGATTGTCTGTCAGCACCAAGACGATTTCCCGTAGGATTTTTTCAGCTTTCCCACGCCATTTATACTCCTCGCACGCCATGATCGTTCCTCGCTGGCAGTCCCATGCCCGTATTCTCAGCCCGTTGCTGGCGCTGACTTTTTCTGCCATCGCCTCTTCGGTGCTGCAAGCCCAGGCAAAAGAGCTGGAAGGCGCCCGCGCGCCTGCGCAGTCGGAGTGCCCCAGTCCTGAAGATGCCCGCAAGAAGATGACCGTGCCCGAGGGCTATGAGGAGCGCTGCATCGCGCACGAACCCATGGTGCAGAACCCCGTGGCCATGACGTGGGACCATCGCGGCCGGCTCTGGGTGGTGGAGCTCTATGAGTATCCTGAGGGTACGCCTCTGCCTGTGGAGAAGCGCCCCTTCGGCCAGCCGGCCACTGACAGCAACTACCGTCCCGTGCCGGATCTTTGCAAAGGGGAGAACAAGGAGTCGGCGGGCAAGATTCCGCGTGACCGCGTGCTCATCCTTGAGGACACGGACAATGACGGCGTTGCGGACAAGCGCACCGTATTTCTCCAGGGCTTGGACATGGCTTGCGGCATCATCTGCGGCGATGGCGGGGTGTACATCGGCCAGCAACCGCACCTGCTGCATTTCAAGGACAACGATGGTGATGACAAGCCGGACGAGTGGCGTGTGGTGCTGACGGGCTTTGGTCGTGAGGACACGCACGAGCTCATCAACAGCTTCTCGTGGGGTCCCGATGGCTGGCTGTACATGACGCACGGCGTCTTTACGAACTCCAAGGTGCGCCGTCCCGGTGAGCCCGCAGAGAAGGGTTTTAAGTTTGATGCTGGCATCGGCCGCTGCAAACCGCTCACGGGTGAGTTCGAAGTGTTTGCCGATGGCACCAGCAACCCGTGGGGCTGCGACTTCGACGCGAATGGCAACTTCTTCGTGAGCGCCTGCGTGATTGACCACCTCTTCCACATGGCTCCCGGTGGCATCTATGTGCGGCAGGGTGGCGCGCCGGAGAACCCCTATGCGTATGAGCTGCTGCCCAGCATTGTGAAGCACAAGCACTTTCGCGCAGCCTATGCTGGTATCCAGATCTATCAGGGTGGAGTATACCCGAAGGACACGCATGGTCACCTCTTCATTGGGAACATCCACGACAATGCCATCCATGAAGAGAAGGTGACCCCGGTGGGCGCTTCCTTCAAGGCAGAGCCCGTGCGCGACTTCCTGCGTGCCAATGACGGCTGGTTCCGCCCCGTGAGCACGCAGACCGGTCCGGATGGGAATCTGTGGATCATGGACTGGTGCGACAAGTATCCCTGCTACCAGAATGCGAAGGCGAATCCCGAGGGTGTGGACCGCGCACGCGGGCGTGTGTGGCGTGTGGTGACGAAGGGTGCGAAACCTGAGAGCCGTGAGAAGAAGGATTTGGATTTGAAGAAGCTTGAGACGGCGGATCTGGTGAAGGTGCTGGAGCACTCCAATAGTTGGATGCGACGCACGGCGCGACGGATGCTCAAGGAAGCAGGTCGCTATCCACAGGAGGTGCTCGATGAGTTGAACAAGAAGGCGTATGCGGGAAAAAACCTCGAAGCCTTTTGGACTTTGGAAAGCATGAGGAGAAATCCCGAGATTCTCAGGGCGGCGACGAGTTCGCTCGAAGGCCAGCGCGCCTGGTTCGCACGCGCCATGGGAGAGTTCCCAGACCAAGCTGGAGCAGGCGAATTGCCACGGCTAGCGGCGGATGCCAGTCCCACAGTTCGTGCTGCTGTGGCCACAGCTTTACGGCAAACTCTGACAGGAAACCTCACGGTGAATCGTCGCGAGGCGATCAACCCTTCTCCCGTCGATCTCCAGGCACTTGCGTCCCTTATCCAAACGAGCAAGGCCGGCGAAGATACGTACCTGAGTTTCAAAATCTGGATGGCGCTGGAGCCGATGCTTGCAGCAAAGCCAGAGGAAACCATCCAGCGTCTCGCGGATATTGCT
This sequence comes from Verrucomicrobiota bacterium, assembly GCA_023429545.1. Classification (GTDB taxonomy): domain Bacteria; phylum Verrucomicrobiota; class Verrucomicrobiia; order Verrucomicrobiales; family Verrucomicrobiaceae; genus Roseimicrobium. The sequence goes on along the minus strand of JAEYUU010000108.1, from coordinate 4,616 downwards.
GGAGAGTCACAGCCTCTCTCTCGTACGCTCGCCTACAAATCCATGCGTCGCCTTTGCGACACAAGGAATGCTGAGAATTTGAATGTGGGGGTATCCTTCTGCGAGAAGCTCCAGGCGCACGATAGCCTGTTGGCGCATGCACTGGATGGCCTGGTGAAGGGCCAGGAGTCGGGCATCATCAAACCCACCGCGGACGTCACGAAGCAGCTCGCTGCGTGGAAGAAGAACGACAACGCCGATGTGCGCAAGCAAGCGGGGCAGCTTGCGGTGCTGTGGGGCGATGCAGAAGCGACCAATGCTCTCATCGATCTGGCAGTCAATGAGGCGACTCCGACAACGGAACGCGTGCAGGCCATCAAGACCCTGCGCCGGGTGAAGACCGATGCCGTGCGCGCCGGGTTGGCGAAGCTGCTGGCTGAAAAGCTTCCTGCCGCGGTGAGCGTGGAAGGCATTCGAGCTGCCGGAGATCTTGGTGGTGAAGGCTTCCCGCCCGTGCTCATCACGCTGGCTACCTCCAAGGACTTCTCCATCCGTCTTGCCGCGCTGGAAGCGCTGTCCGGTCGTGTGGATTGGGCGAAGCTCATGCTCACGGCGATTGAAGAGAAGAAAGTCAGCGGGGCTGAGTTCCCCGTGCCGGTGCGTCGTGCGCTGGCGACGAACAGCGACAAGGCGGTGCGTGACCTGGCCTTCCGCGTGCTCGGTGCCTGGAAAGAATCTTCCGCGGATGTGAAGACCTTGATTGAGACCAAGAAGAAGGCGGCGCTCGCGGGCACGCCAGATCTCGAACAAGGCAAGCTGATGTTCCAGGCCACCTGCGCCATCTGTCATCCTTTCCACGGTGGTGGACAGAAGGTGGGGCCGGATCTCATCGGCAGTGGTCGCAGCAACCTGGATGCACTGCTCGCCAATGTGATCGATCCGAATCAGATCATCGGAAATGGCTACGAGAACATGATCGCCTCCACGAAGGATGGCCGCACACTTGCGGGTCGCTTGGTGGAAGACACCCCGGCGCACATCAAGCTCCTCGCCGCCGGCGGTGCTGAGCAGATCGTGCCACGCGATCAACTCGCGAAGCTGGAGAACACCCACCAGAGCCTCATGCCCGCTGGTTTCGGCCAATTGCCGGATGAGCAGTTCCGTAATCTCGTCTGGTACGTGCTCGCCCCGCCGGAAGAAGGACCGCTGACGAAGGAGAAAAAGGACATGCTCGCCAAGGGCGTGGAAGGTGGCGAAGCGGCGAAGAAATCGACCGGTAGCATCTGGCACAAGCCTGACTGGGAAAGCGTCTCATTGTGGAATCCCAAGTGGAAGGTGAGCGCTCCTGAGTTCGAACGCACCCCGGTGAAGCTTTCCGACTTCCACGGGCGCAAGAACGTGCTGCTGATGCATCCCTTCGCCAAGGACAAGCCCACCGTATTGGAACGCACGATGAAGCTGGAGACCGACAAGCCGCATAAGCTCACCGCCATCGTCGCCGCGCATGATCAAGGCGATTGGGAACTGCGTGTGAAAGTAAATGGCAAGGTCGTGAAGAAGCAGGTCATCGATCATGATGGCGAACGCTGGAAGACCGTGACCGCCGATCTCAGCGAGTACGCCGGCAAGGAAGTCACCCTTCAACTCGAAGGCGCCGCTTCCGGCTGGGCCTGGGAATTCGGTTATTGGGGCGAGGTGCGGGTGGAGTAGACCAAAGGTGAAACGCAAAGCAACGAAGCAGCAAATCCTCTGCGTCCTTTGCCTCTTTGCTTCTCTGCGGTTAACCAGAAACTCCCCTGCCGCGCACCACCTCCCACCATCCCTGTTGATTTCTCCAGCACTCCCGCCACAATCAGCGCGCGATGCCCGCGTTTATCCTGCGCCGATTCCTCAGCAGCCTGGTGGTGCTGTTCTGTGTCGTGTCGCTGACGTTCCTTTTGGTGCGGTTGCAGAAGGGTGGGCCGTTTGACCGGGAAAAGGAGCCGCCGCCGCATGTGAAGGCGGAACTGGAGAAGAAATACCGGCTCGATGGCAGCATCTGGGACCAGCTTGGGGCATATCTCTGGGCACTTGTGGTGCATCAGGATCCCGGGATCTCGGTGAAGTACCGCGATCTCACCGTGACGGAAATCCTCCGGCAGAAGCTGCCCAATTCGCTCACACTCGGCGCCTGCGCCTTCCTCATTGCTTCCATCGGGGGCGTGGCCTGTGGATTCATTGCGGCCTTGCGTCGTGACTCGTGGGTGGATGTGTCCGCGATGTTCTTCGCCTTGGGGGCCATCAGCATTCCCACGTTCATCACGGGGCCGTTGATGATTGCGGTGCTCGGGCTATGGCTCGGGTGGCTGCCCATCGGCGGCTTTGGGACGTGGCGGCAGTTGATTCTACCCTCCATCTGCCTTGGCCTGCCGTTCTTGGCCTATGTGGCGAGGCTCACCCGGAACAGCCTCCTCGATGTCATGTCGCAGAACTACATGCGCACCGCCAAGGCCAAGGGGTTGGATGACAGCACGGCGCTGATGCGGCACGCGCTGAAGGTGGCCATCCTGCCGGTGGTCACGTACCTCGGCCCCATGGCTGCCTACGTGCTCACCGGGTCTTTCGTGGTGGAGAGCGTGTTCAACATCTCCGGCATCGGCATGGTGTTCGTGAATGGCATCCAGAACGTCGACCCCTTCCTCCTTTGCGGCGCGGTCATTGTGTACTCGGCGCTGCTCGTGTTCTTCAACTTCGCGGTGGATGTGACCTACACCTTCCTGGACAAGCGCATCAAGCTCCATGGCTGAAGCAAGCTCCATCACCGCGAATCGCTGGACCGCCCCGCCCAATGGCTGGGACGTGCTGAAGCGAAACCGTGTGGCCATGGTGTCGCTGTGGTTCCTCGTCTTTGTGGCACTGGCGGCGATCGTTGTTCCCTTCCTTCTTCCGGACGGCCTCAAGGAGGTAAGTGATGGCTCCTTCCTTCCGCCAATGAGCACCAGTGTGGACGGGAAGCTCACCCATATCCTCGGCACGGATGTGAATGGCCAGGATCTTTTCTACCGCCTGCTCATGGGCGCGCAGGTCAGCCTGGGCGTGGGATTGGTGGCGGCTTTTGTGAGCCTGCTCATTGGCGGCATCTACGGCATGGTGAGCGGTTATGCGGGCGGCCGCGTGGACGGCGGGATGATGCGGCTCGTGGACATCCTGAACTCGGTGCCCAGCCTGTTGTTTGTGATGATCTTCATCTCCGCATTCGATGGACATTTCAAGGACGCGCTGGACTCCTTGCGTTTGCATGGGCAGGAGAGGCACTGGTTGTGGCTGGAGGGGTTTGCCGGCGATCTCATTCCCTATTCGCGCATCATCATCCTGGTCATCGCGCTGAGCTTCATCCAGTGGCTCACCATGGCGCGCATCGTGCGTGGACAGGTGCTGGTGCTCAAGGAACTGGCCTTCGTCACCGCCGCGCGCGCCATGGGCCAGAGTGGATGGGCCATCCTGTGGAAGCACCTCTGGCCAAACCTCAGCACCATCGTGCTCACCTACCTCACCCTCACCATCCCGGCGGTGATCCGCGATGAGAGCTTCCTCAGCTTCCTCGGGTTGGGCATCGATGACCCGGCGGCGAGTTGGGGATCGCTGCTCAAGGATGGCGCGCAGGTGATCAACCCGCTCGACAGCAAGTGGTGGTTGCTGGCCTTCCCCGCCACGCTCATGTCCGCCTGTCTGCTGGCGCTCAACTTTCTGGGAGATGGGTTGCGCGATGCCTTTGACCCGAAAAGCGCGGACTGAGCCTCAATTGTATTCTGTGCATTGACACAAGGCGTGCTCCACGCCACGGTGACGTCCGTCGCAGACCTTATGGCTTCGAAAGCAAAATCCCGACGGACCAAGCTCCAGGCTCGCAAGTGCACAGCCACGCGCATGTGCTCCATCAGTTCCACCGGAGTGGTGTTTCTGAATGCCAGGACTCTGGAGGTCTCTTCTGAGATCACCCTCACCGTGCAGACGAATATCCTTGGCGTTGCCCAGGAATGGAATGTGCAGGGCTGGGTGGTGGAGTGCGTGCCGGCGGAGGAGACACGAGGGACGTTCAAGGTGACCCTGCTCTTCTCCAGCCTCCCCAAGGAACTGCAGCAGATTCTGACGCTCGCCGAGGGCTGCCACAGCGCCAGCGCCTGCAAGCGCATCCCCGGCGCCGAGCTTTTCGGAATGAACTGAGGGTGACGAAATCCTTGGATGGACCGATTCTTCGGCCGGCGATGGTGAAATCTGGATAGCCCGAAGGGCCTTCCACCACCCGAGTGACTATGGCTCGCTGCTCACTCTGACGCTCCACCCTTTGCTCCAGTCCGCCGCACGTGAGGTCCACCGTCGACATCATGATAGTTCTGTGCCGCATCCCGACAGTTTAGTGATGATGAGGGGGGTGTGAGCCACCTGAATGAATGGAGATGCGAGCCGCTGCGTATTGGTGCTCCATGCAAACCGCGCTCAAGACGAAGCTGTCGTGCTTTATGTTCCTCCAGTACTTCATCTGGGGGTCATGGTATGCGAGCATGGGGGCCTACCTCGCGAACACCCTCAAGTTTGGTGGTGAGCAAATCGGCGCGGCCTACGGCGCCTTTGCCATTGGCGCGATGATATCTCCCTTC
>JAEYUU010000074.1 GCA_023429545.1 Verrucomicrobiota bacterium | reverse complement strand
GCATTACACACTCACCACAGGACCCTTCCTCACGGTGACCACGGCCGACGGAAAGCTGCCTGGTGACGAGATCAAGGCCAATGGCGTGGTGCAACTCAAGGTCAAGGTGCAATGCACGGACTGGGTGGACATCGATCGCATCCAGGTGCTGGTGAACTCACGCAAGGAGCCCACGCTGAATTTCACGCGCAAGGCGAATCCGGAGATGTTCAAGGATGGGGTGGTGCAGTTTGACCAGACCATCACGGTGCCATTGCCAAAGGATGCGCATTTGATCGTGGTCGCGGTGAAGGACGACGGTAACCTGAAGACTGGCTACGGAAGCAGCGATCAGGCGCGCCTGAGACCCATGGCCTACCACACGCCCATCTATGTCGATGTGGATGGGAATGGATTCAAGGCCAACGGCGACACGCTGGGGTTCGACATCCCTGTGGCACGGATGACCGTGGATACGGTGCGTGAAAAGCTGGGCCTGCCGCCGGAGCCGAAGCCGGAGAAGCCTGCGGCGGGAGCAGCCGCCGCCCCGGGAGCGAAGTGACGTCGGCCACCAAAGATCAGAGGTTTGGCCAAAAATAGAGGCATCCCTCATGGGATGCCTCGGAAGAAAAAACCTGTCGATAGATGGATGCCATCAAGCTTCCAACGCAGCCGTCATGGTAATTTTGGCATTGAGCAGCTTGGAGATGGGGCAGTTGGCCTTGGCCGATTCTGCCGCTTCCTGAAAGGCTGTCTCGTCTGCACCGGGGATGGTGGCCTTCACATCAAGGTGGCTCGCCGTGACCTGGAATCCGTCTCCGACTTTCTCCAAGGTGACGGTGGCCTCGGTTTCAATCTTCTGCGGTGTCATTCCGGCCATGCCGAGAATCATCGAGAACGCCATGGAGAAGCACCCTGCGTGAGCCGCGCCGACGAGTTCTTCCGGGTTGGTGCCATGTTCACCCTCGAAGCGGGTGCGGAAGGAGTAGGGGACTGAGGAAAGCACACCTGAGCCCGTGGTCAGAGTTCCGCTGCCGTCCTTGAGACCACCGTTCCAGATTGCTGATGCTTTGTGTTTCATGGTTTCCCAGCATCGCACGAGTCCTCAGAATTGGCTGCAAAATTTTGGGTTCAGCCGGGTTGAATGCAATGTGGTGAAAGAACCCGCCGTGGAATGGGGTAGGACAGCGTCGCTTTCGTGTACGCGCACTCCCATTTCCTGCCATGCCCCGCCGTTCTCATTCCCATGCGGTTGTTGAAGCGATGACGCTGCTTCACAAACGGAAGTCCACCCGGAGTCTGCCTGTCCTGCTGCTGCTGACGATATTGGGGGGCTGGCTGCCCCTCTCCAGCACAGCGGCGGAGGCGCTGCATGCAGGTGCGGCGCGGGTGGAGATTACTGACCGGATGGCGGGCCCGGTAAATGATCCTCTTTATGCAAAGGCGCTGGTGCTGAAGACTGGAGGGACGACCGTGGTGCTCATCACGATTGATGCTGTTTCCATCGGCGAGATTGGACGCATCGGGAATGGCTTTCTGGCGACCGTGCGGGGTGAACTGCAAAGGGACCTCGGTGTGGCACCGGAAAGCGTGGTCATCAACGCCAGCCATTGTCATGGCGTGGTGCGAGCGGATACAGCGGCGCTGACCGTGCAAGCGGTGAAGGAGGCATGGCAGAAGACAGCTCCGGCGCGCGTGGCGGTGGGTGAGGGGAGGGAGGAGCGCATCAGCGAGAATCGCCGGCTGAAAATGAAGGATGGCAGCGAGGTGGACATGCGCCGGGCATACCCACTGCCTCGTGATGAAGATGTGAAGGAGGTGGGGCCGATTGACCCGGAGATTGGCATTCTCCGAATCGATCATGCCGACGGCAGACCGCTGGCCGTGGTGTACAACTTCGCCTGTCATCCCATCATGAATCCGCCCAGCACGGGAAATTCCGCGGACTACCCGGGCTTTGCCTCGGAGGTAATCGAGGAAGAACTGGGTGGCGAGGCGCTCGCGTTCTTCATCCAGGGGTGTGGAGGAGATATCAATCCTGCGGGTTACAAGGGTGTGGCGCAACCTCCGCAGGCGGAGCCGCTGGGCACGATGCTCGGCCTCAGTGTGATGCGTGTCGTGAGGAAGATGAGCACGAACGCGGAGGCCGAACTCAAGGTGACGAAGCACACTCTGGCACTTCCCCGTGGCAAAGACTTCGAGCGGCGCATCGCGGCCAATGAAGCGGAGCAGGTGAAGCTCACACGGTCGCTGCGTTCCACGAACATCAATTTCAAATCATTCCTGCCGTTGCTGGTTCAGCAGCGTCTCTCACCCGGGCAGCCATCTTCGCACGTGCAGCAGTACCTTCAGCAGAAGGCCATCGGCAGGGAGGATTACCTGCGTCTCGATGCGGACAATCGTGTGAGCGTCGAAGCCTACCTGCACAACGTCGAGATTATGGAGAAACTCGCCCGGCTGAACACCAATCTGGCGCTGCTGAAGAAGCATCTCGCGCAGACAGTGGCGGCGGGAAATGACACCTTGGACGTGGAGATGGTTGGCATTCGTGTGGGAGAATTCCGCATGGTGACCTTTCCTGGTGAAGTGACCGTGGAAGTCGGGCTGAACATCAAGAAAGTCGCGCCCCATCCCCACTCCTTCATCGCGGGGTATACAAATGGCTACATCTACTACACACCCACGGCAACCCAGCGGGCCAATAGCGGGTATGCGCAGGAAGATTGTGACACCCTGGTGGCGCCGGAATGGCAGGCGATGTTTGAGAAGCAGGCGCTGGAAATGTTGAAGGGCTTGTAGCTTTTTGCGGACTAGTGCGCCGGGAAGGCCGTATGAAGTCTGAAACCCACGGCTGCGAAGAGTAGCGCGTGGGCGGTTCACTCACCCACCCTCAGACTGTCCTTCCATGAAAAGCAGCTTTCAAGGATTTGCCGTTCCGGAAAAAGGAAAAAAACTGGAGTCGTTCTCCTTCGACCCCGGATATTTGCGCGATGAACAGGTGGAAATTTCCGTGGAGTACTGCGGCGTGTGCCACAGCGCCCTGTCCATGATCGACAACGAATGGGGGCAGTCCGCGTATCCGCTGGTGCCGGGCCATGAGATTGTGGGGCGCATCGTGGCGGCTGGGGACAACGTGAAGGGCGTTAAGGTGGGGCAGCGTGTGGGCGTGGGGTGGTACTCGGAGAGTTGCATGGCCTGTGCGCAGTGCCTCTCTGGAAATCACAACCTGTGTCCGAAGGCGGAGCAGACCATCGTGAAAAGGCACGGCGGCTTCGCGAATCGGGTGCGGGCCCACTGGGCCTGGGCCACGCCGCTGCCGGATGTTCTGGAGGTCACCAGCGCGGGACCGCTTTTCTGCGGCGGCATCACGGTGTTCAATCCGATTGTGCAGTTTGACGTTCGCCCCACGGATCGTGTGGGGGTGATTGGCATTGGTGGCCTCGGTCATATGGCGGTGCAGTTCCTCAGCAAGTGGGGCTGTGAGGTGGTGGCTTTCACCTCGAGCGATGCCAAGCGCGATGAGGCGATGAAGATGGGAGCGCATCAGGTGGTGAACTCACGTGACGCCTCGCAGCTCAAGAAGATTGCGCGCTCGCTCGATTTCATCATCAGCACCGTGAATGTGGCACTCCCGTGGGATGCCATCCTTGGAAGCCTGGCGCCGAAGGGACGCCTGCATCTGGTGGGCGCAGTGCTGGAGCCCATTCCCGTGGCGGCGTTCTCCCTCATCGGCGGACAGAAAAGCATCTCCGGATCACCGCTGGGCAGTCCGGCCACCGTGGCGAAGATGCTGGACTTCACGGCGCGGCATGAGATTCCGCCGATCATCGAGGAGTTTCCCATGAGTGAGGTGAATGAAGCTCTCGACCATGTGCGAGCAGGAAAGGCGCGGTATCGTGTGGTGCTGAAGAATGATCTGGAGTGATGGGTGGTGGAGTGGTGCGCTGGGCCGCAGGGGTGTGGCCCGGCAAGCTCATCCATCAGGAACGTGTTGGTTGTGCGGCTCTGAGTTTTCCTGGATGATTGGCTCATGCCTGAAGAGTCCCGTGAACCGGAGAAGCGCTTCTCCAACCGCGTCGCAGACTATGTGAAGTACCGCCCCGGCTATCCGCCTGGTGTGCTCGACTTGCTCCGGGAGGAGACCGGTCTGAACGCGGACTCCGTGGTGGCGGACATCGGCTCAGGGACGGGCATTTCCGCCGAGTATCTGTTGCGCACCGGCTGCGCGGTGCATGCCGTGGAGCCGAATGCCGAGATGCGCGCAGCGGCGGAGCAGATGCTGGGTGAAAGGCCTGGTTTTCAGAGTGTGGCGGCACCCTCCACTGCCACCACGCTGCCGGAGCAGTCGGTGGATCTGATTGTGGCGGCCCAGGCCTTCCACTGGTTTCCTCGCGAGGCCACGCGCGCGGAGTTTGACCGCATCCTCAAGCCGTGGGGCTGGGTCGCGCTCATCTGGAATGTCCGCAGGGTGGATTCCACACCCTTCCTCGTGGCGTATGAAGCGCTGCTGGTGAAGCATGCCACGGACTACGGGCAGGTGCGTCACGAACTGGTGGATGACGGGGTGCTCGGGAGCTTCTTCCGCGAGGGGAAGTACAGCTCAGAGGCCTTCCCCAATGTGCAGCGTTTCGACTATGAAGGGCTGAAGGGACGGCTGCTCTCTTCCTCATACGCGCCTACAGTGGGCCAGCGCGGGCATGAGGAGATGACTGGCGAGCTGAAACGCATTTTTGAAAAGCACCAAGTCGGCGGACAGGTGTCGGTGGAATATGACACATGGGTGCATTGGGGACGGTAGGGCAGAATGCAATGCCGGATAACCCGTGGAGGCAATGGGTTTTTCCGTAGCACGGTTTTATTGAATTATCTTTCAGCCTGTGCTTGAAATGGAGCCAAGCAGCCCACCACGTACGTGAACACACCTCCCACCTACCCTTCCGCCGTCCCTCCGCAGCCTTCCAACAAGAAGAGTGCCATGCCATGGATCCTCGGCGGGTGCGGGTGTCTGCTGTTGCTGGGGCTGGTGGGCCTGGGGATTGCGGGATTCATCGCCTACACCGCGCAGAAGGTGGTGGAGAAAGCCGAGAGCGTCAGCAAGTCCATCGCTGTGCCGTCGGATTGGAAGACATACAGCAGCGCCCCTGACAACATTCCGCAGGGGATGGTGGAGCACTATGTGCCCTTCTCCTTCAGTTATCCGCCGCAGTTCCAGATTGTGCCGAGTTCCGGCAACTTTGTCAAAGTGGAGGAGGGAACGGCCCCCGGCAGCGAAGACAACTTCACGTTTGAGAACTTTGGCGTGGGCTATTTCAACATCCCCAGCGATGGGGTGGATGCGGTGGCCATGCCGCTGCTGATGCAGCAACTTGGCTCCCAATTCGCCGCGGGCTTTCCCGGATACCGCGAAGTCTCGCAGTTCGAGGAAGAAGTATCCGGATACAAGGGGCGAGCCATGATCTTCGAATCGGAACTCAAAGGCACACCTAGAGGGGACGTGAAAATCTTCGGCAAAGTGTTGCTGGTGCGCAAGCCGGGAGCGACCAAGGGTGTGACCATCATCATGCTGGCCACCACTGAGGATCCGCAAATCAAAACGGTCCATGATGTGGGAGTGAAGGGGGACCTGCCGGGTATAGTCCAGTCGTTCAAGCTGGACTAGGCGGTCTTGTCCCATGGGCGCCCATTCCAAGTCACACCCGCCCCAGTTCCTCCAGAGGACTTGAAACCACCACGGGTGCTCTTCTCTACAGAGACGGCTCGTGTGGCGGTTTGGGCGCGTTGAGTGGCGGCTGGATGAGCAGTTCGTCCAGCACGGACTCGACGTAACGGTCATTGGGTTTGCCGTTGGCGTCATTCTTCTTGAGCAGGTAGGCCTGGTCCTTGTCCGGGCTCGCCTTCCACTCGAAGGACATGTTGTCCTTCAGATC
>JAEYUU010000019.1 GCA_023429545.1 Verrucomicrobiota bacterium | reverse complement strand
GGCAATACCCCTACGTTCGCGGAGCCGGGCACTCTGGAGTTTTTTCTATTGGAACGCTATTACCTCTTCGCCGCCACGCCGCGTGGTATCCGCTCCGGCCAGGTGCACCACGCCCCCTACCCCATGGTGCCCGTGCGTGTGGACAAGTGGGACACACGCGTGCTGGCGCTGAATGGCTTTGCAGAACCCAATCGAGCGCCGGATCACGTGTGTGGGTCACCCGGGGTGGATGTGCTGATTTTTCCGCTCACTTCGCCGCCTTAATCTCGTCCCAGACTTTCGTGTATTTCGCGAGGTCCGCGCCGAGTTCCTCAATAGCTTCGCTCCTGGCCTTGATGTCTTCGGGGATCGTCACGGCGGGGTTTTTCAGGAAGTCCTCGCTCACCTTCTTGAGTGCGGCGGTGTTGGGGCAGAGGTAGCCCATCCACTCCATGTTCTCTGCGGAGACGTCGGCATCGAGCAGGAAATTGATGAACGCATGGGCGAGCTTCGGCTGGGGGGCGGACTTGGGGATCACCATCTGGTCGCAGCTCATGCTCACGCCTTCCTTCGGGATGGCGATGGCCACCTTTTCATTCTCCTGCGCCACCTGCCATAGGTCACCGCTGTAGCCCTGGACGAGGAGGAACTCCCCGCTGTCCAGCCCCGCTTTGTAGCCTTCGTTGTCGAACTTGGCGATGTTCTTCTTCCACTGGATGACGAGGTCGCGCGCCTCGGCGAGTTGCTTTTCATCCCGCGTGTTCAGGCTGTAGCCAAGCTTTTTGAGCGCCGCGCCAATGGTCTCGCGCATGTCGTCGAAGAGGGTGGCGCGCTTTTTCAAATCCGTTCGCGCGAAGACGGCCCAGGATGGCTCCACATCCTTGAGCCTGTCCTTGCGATAGGCGAAGACGGCGTAGCCCAAGGTGTAGGGAACACTATGTTCCATCTTGGTATCGTACACCTTGGTGAGCACGGCGGGGTCGACGTTCTTCAGGTTGGGGATCTGCGCCTTGTCCAGTGTGGCCAGCATGCCCTCCTGTTCCATCACCTTCACCATGTAGCTCGTGGGAAAGATGAGATCATATCCCGAGCCGCCCGCCTTCAGCTTGGCGAACATGGTCTCGTTCGAGTCGAAGGTGTCGATGACCACCTTGCAGTTGTTCTCCTTCTCAAAGCGCGTCACGAGGTCTGGGCTCACATAGTCCGCCCAGTTGTAGATGTGCAGGGTGTCCGCGGCGAAGGTGGAGGTGGATGCGGCTCCACAGAGTGTGAAGGCGACGGCAAGGGCAAACAGGAGTCGAAGGCGGGCCATATGTTTCATTTCGGCGAAGTGTGTTTCAAATCAATCGAATCATCGGGAGGAGTTGCGCTTCGTGAGCCAGAAACTGACGCCGACGGCAACAAAGGTCACCGCCAGCAACAGCGTGGAGAGGGCATTGATGACAGGCATGTTCCGGCTGATCTTCATCATGCTGTAGATGCGCAGCGGCAGTGTGGTGGTGCCAGCGCCCTGCACAAAAAAAGTGATGACGTAATCGTCAATGGAAAGTGTGAACGCGAGCAGTCCGCCGGCGAGGATGCCGGGAGCCAGCAGCGGCAGCAGCACCCGGCGCCCCACCTGCCAGCGCCCCGCGCCGAGATCGCGCGCGGCATCCAGCAGGGTGTGGTCAAAATCCTGCAAGCGCGCCAGCACCACCATGGTGACATAACTGGTGCAGAAGGTGACGTGCGCGACCCAGATGGTGAAGAAACCCGTCTCCATGCCGAGCGCGACAAAGAAGAGCAGCAGCGAGATGCCCATCAGGATGTCCGGCATGACCAGCGGCACCGTGAGTAGCAGACCGTGCGCGCGCTGGAGTTTCCCGCGGAACCAGTGCAGCGCGAGCGCCGCCAGCGTGCCGAGTAGCATGGCACCGAGCGATGCCAGCACGGCGATCTGCAGGGAGGTCATGAGCGCGGTCCAGATCTCCTGTGTATCCCGGCCTTCCATGAGTTTCTGATACCAGGACCACGTAAAGCCCTTCCACTCGCCGCCGAAGCGGGAGGCATTGAACGAATTCACCACCAGCACCACCATCGGTGCGTAGAAAAATGCCAGCACCAGGGCGAGCACGCTGCCGGGGATGATGCTGCGCTTCATGGGATGGGCGTGCTGGAACTGGGCGCGGAGTTCATGGTGGATGTGATGCCATGGGGTCGCACAGGCTCAATGCAAAATGAGAAGTGATAAATTGAAGGTGCAAAATGGAGTGTGGTCTGATCACTTTGCATTTTTCACCTTTCATTTCTCATTTTGCATTTGGGTGGAAGGCAGGTAGCCGCTGCTTTCATCCGGCCCGGTGAGGACGCGCTTCACGATTGCCTGAAACAGAAACATGAGCCCCACCATGCCGAGCATGGCTCCGGAGAGCGCGGCCGCGAGAGGCAGGTTGCGATCCGAGCGCACGCGCTGCGCAATGCGATTTCCCAGCATCTCCGTATCTGTGCCGCCTACGACATCCGGCACGACGTACATGCCCAAGGTG
>JAEYUU010000781.1 GCA_023429545.1 Verrucomicrobiota bacterium | reverse complement strand
GGCGTCAGGTGCGTGAGCTGGAGCGGTACACCCAGCGCCTGCTCCAGGTGTGCGAGGACGAACGCACCAATGCCTTCTGGAGGAAACTCCCGCTTAGCCCGATGGAAAAATACACGGAGGCCACCGGGCCGCACCGTGAGGCGTTCTGGAGTGACGTGATCGGCCGGAATCCGGACCCCTCTGTGCCCGCGAATCCACGCTCGCGCTTTCTCTATGCGAATGAAAAATTTACCGCGTACGAAGTAATGCTGGATGTGTGGCCGGACGTGCAGGCCTGGGGTTATCTTCTCGTGCCAAAGGGCATCAAGAAGGGGGAGAAACGCCCCGTCGTCGTGTGCCAGCATGGGCTGGAGGGCTTGCCGGAGGACGTGGTGAATGAGGACCAGAACAGCAAGGCGTGGAAGCCGTACAAGGGCTTCGCTGCAAATCTCGCACGGCAGGGATACATCACTTTCTCCCCGCATAACTTCTACCGTGGCCAGGACAATTTCCGCGTCGTGCAGCGCAAGCTCAACCTCATGGGGAAGACACTCTTCACCGTGATCATCGGCCAGCACCAGCGCATCCTTGAGTGGCTCGGCTCGCAGCCGAATGTGGACAAGTCCCGCATCTCCTTCTACGGCCTGAGCTACGGGGGCAAGAGCGCCATGCGCATCCCTGCCGTGCTGGATGGCTACTGCCTTTCCATCTGTTCCGGGGATTTCAATGAATGGATTCGCAAGAACATCACCACCGATCACCGCGCGAGCTATCTCTTCAACCGCGAGTATGAAATCTTCGAATGGAACCTGGGCCGCACCTTCAACTACGCAGAGATGGCCGCCCTCATCGCGCCGCGACCCTTCATGGTGGAGCGCGGACATGATGACGGCGTGGCCATCGATGAATGGGTGGGCTGGGAATATGCCAAGATACGCCGCCTCTACGTGAAGCTCGGCATCGCAGACAAAACCGAGATCGAGTGGTTCAATGGGCCGCACACCATCAATGGAGTGGCCACCTATGCGTTTCTGCGGAAGCACCTGAAGTGGCCGGCGACGGGAAGAAAGAAGTAGATGTTAGATCACGGAGGATTGGAGTGATGGAGTGATGGAGTGACGGTGATGCCCGCACCCTGAAAGGGTGCAGGAACCCAGCCCAGGGTTAGGGAGCCTGGGCGACTGACACCCTGGGTAGGCAGCAAAGGAAGTTCGACCCTGAAAGGGTCTGGGAGTTCCAGCCATTCCTTGCCAGTAAAATTGGCGGCTCCCGCCATGACGCCCACGCCACGTTTTCCACTTGCCAAACGGCGCGTGTTCCCGTGCAGTTGGCGTCAACATGTCTTCCCCCCTGGACTCCCTGAAACTGGCGCTGGAACACTCGCCGGACAATGTGCCCTTGCTGCTGCTCTACGCGAAAACCTGCATGGACGAGCTGCAGCTCGCGGAGGCGCGTGAGTCCTTTCTGCGGGTGGTGCGCCATGAGCCCGCCAATGCGGAGGCGCGGCTCGGCGTGGCGCGTGTGGTGCATCTGGAGGGCAGGGGATCCGAGGCTGCCGTGCGCGCGGAGCAACTCATCGAGGAGCAACCCCAGTTTGCTCCCGCCTATCTTTTCCTCAGCCGCATCCTTGCGGGCGAAGGTGAACTCGCCCGCGCCAAGACGATCTACGCCAAAGCCCTCGAACTCGATCGCACCCTGGCGGACACCTCGCTGGAAAAGGAGCTCGCGGAAAGCAAGGCGCAGCCTGGAAAAGACAAGGACGCGCGCGGACCCCGCAAGGCAGGGATGACCGCGAGCGGCGACTATCTCGAAGGCATCGAACAGGATGAAGACGACGGCGATGACGATGACGGTTATCCCCGCGGCGGCGCTGCCTTTGATCTCGGGCTCGCGGACTTCGAGAAGCCAAAACTGAAGTTTGAGGACGTGGGCGGCATGGATGCGGTGAAGGAGGAGATCCGCATGAAGATCATCTACCCGCTGCAGCATGCGGAACTCTTCAAGGCGTACGACAAGAAGGTCGGCGGCGGCGTGCTGCTCTATGGACCTCCTGGATGCGGCAAGACTCTGTTGAGCAAGGCCACTGCCGGAGAGATCAAGGCGAACTTCATCGCGCTGGGCCTGCACCAGATCCTGGACATGTGGATCGGCAACTCGGAGAAGAACATGCACGAAGTCTTCGAGCTCGCGCGCAAGAATGCCCCCTGCGTGCTCTTCTTCGATGAAGTGGATGCCCTCGCTGCGGACCGCCGCGATCTGCGCCAGAGCGCGGGCCGCAACCTCATCAACCAGTTCCTCAGCGAGATGGATGGGGCCGATGCGCAGAACGAAGGCGTGCTCATCCTCGGCGCGACGAATGCCCCGTGGCACATCGATCCCGCGTTCCGCCGCCCGGGTCGTTTTGATCGCACCCTCTTTGTGCCGCCGCCGGATGAGACCGCGCGCGTGTCCATCATCGATGTGATGGCGAAGAAGAAGCCCATCGGCGAACTCGACCCGAGGGCGCTGGCGAAGAAGACAGATGGCTTCAGCGGCGCGGACATGAAGGCCGTTTTCGATCTGGCCACGGAGCAGGTGCTCAATGATGCCATGAAAACCGGCAAGGTGATTCCGCTGACCACCAAGGAAATGCTCAAGGCGGCCTCACGCCACAAGCCCACCACCCGGGCGTGGTTTGAGAGCGCGAAGAACTACGCGCTCTATGCGAATCAGGGCGGCTTTTATGATGATGTGCTGAAGCACCTCGGGCTGCTGAAGTAGTTGGTGACCAGCGTGCATTCGATGGTGCAAGTATCCAGCCTCCTGCTATCAAGTCCCACCCCCAATGATCCCCGGCACCGACAGCCATCCCTCCGCGCAGGCGTGCTTTGAGCGCGGCCAGTTGCTACGTTCACAGCAGCGGCATGAGGATGCGGCGCAGATGTTCCAGCAGGCCCTGCAGGCGGATCCGAATCACGCGCCCAGCTATGCCATGCTCGCGTTGTGCTGGATGCGGGAGGACGGGAAGAAGGCCCAGGCCGTCGATGCAGCCCGCCGTGGCGTGGGACTTGAGCCGGAGGATCCCTTCATGCGAGGCGTGCTCGCGCTCTCCCTGGCGAATAGTGCCAAGGAAGGCCAGGAATCCGTGATGCAGCAGGCGCGGCTCGCCGCCACGGAGGCGGTGCGTCTGGATCCGGACAGCGACTTCGCCCATACGGTGGAGGCGCAGATCTACCTCCGCCTGCGCAAGTATCCGGAGGCCGAGGCTTCTGCGCGACGCGCGCTGGCCATCGACACGGACAACACCGTGGCCACGGAGGTGCTCTCCGCCTCGCTGCTCATGCAGCACAAGGACGAGGACAATGAGCACCTCGTCCGTTACCAGCTCGAGAACAATCCCGAGGATGACAGCAGCCACACCAGCGCTGGCTGGCGGGCTCTGATGAAAGGCGATCACCGCGAGGCGAACAAACATTTCCTGGAGGCGCTCCGGCTCAATCCCATGAACGAAGGAGCACGTCTGGGACTCGTGGAGTCCTTCCGCGCCCGGTCATGGGTGTATGGCGGCTACCTGCGCTTCTGCCATGCCATGAGCCGCTTCAGCGAAGGCGCGCAGATGGGCATCGTGCTGGGCGGATTCCTCGCATACAAGCTCCTGCATGGCGCGCTCAAGAGTGTGTCTCCCTTCTGGGCATCCGTGCTGGTGGCGGTGTGGCTCACGCTCGCGCTCTGGTCTCACCTCGCGCGTGGCTTCGGGTCATTCTTCATGCTGTTCGACAAGTTTGCGCGTCGCGCCCTGAAGCCGCTGGAGAAGTGGGAAGGCCTGGCCGTGGGCGGCGTTACGCTTCTCGCCGTGGTGTTTCTGCTGGCCAGCATGGCGCTGCCGGGGCCCTGGCACCTGACAGCGCTGACGTTCTTCTTCAGCGCGATTGCCTCCGCGGCGGCATTCACGAATGACCACCATGTGGGCAAATACGTCTACGGCACCGCGGCTGCTGTCGCGGGCCTGGGTGCGCTGCTCACGGCGTCGCAACTTTTCCTGCCCATTCGCACGGATGTTTACATCGTCACCATCCTCATTGGCGTGGCCGTGAGCTGGATGCGGCCATTTCGCGTGTTGTACGCTTGAGTGTGTCCCGACGGGACAAGGCTCAACCGGTCTGATGGCTCAAGCCCCCGGCGTCGGCCGGTGTACGTGCTGGATGGTCACCTGATTCGCCTCAACCAATTCATCCGGCGTGAGCATGGGGCGCTCAACCCTGGGCTTCGATTGGGTGGCGAGTGCTTTGGCCATCTTTGTGGACTCTTGCAGTGCCCCTTTGAGTCGATCCGTGGTGTTCTTCAGACGCAGGCCGAACAGCACCGTCAGGTTGTAGAGCATGGTGATGGCGATCTCCGGATGCGCCTTCATCGAGCGCCGGATGAAGTCCTGAGTGATCACCAGCACCTCCAGATCCGTCACTGCCTGCACCGTGGCCGTGCGTGGCGTGCGTGCCACCAGTGAGATCTCGCCAAAGACTTCTCCCGTGCTCGCCGTGCCGAGGAATGCCTTGGACCCGTCCGGAGTGCTGATGATGAATCTCGCGATGCCGCACAGGATGAGGAACATCTCATGCCCTGCCTCACCCTCGCGCAGCAGCGTGTCCCCGCCTTTCACGGACATCACCGCGCCCTCGGCAATCAGTCTCTGGATCTGCTCCTGCGTCAATCCCTGTAGCAGCGTCATGGTGGGGGCTGCCAAGGCCTCCTCCCACTGCTTCAGGAACTCCTCGGGATCCACGAACTGGAGCTCAATGCACTCCCGCATGCCGGGGAAGGTCCGGGCAAACCACGCTGCGTTCGCGACTCCGGGCATGTTCGCCCGGCATGTCCGCAGGAAGGGGGATCTCACGGCAGTCAGGTGCTTCGCATCATCCACGATGAGCACCATCGGGGCCATGTAGCCCTGGTCCTCGACCAGGAAATTTTCCTTGTACCGGATGAATCCCAGCCGCTCATACACATTGATGAGTCTCGGCCTGCAGTAGCAAAAGCTGAAGCGGATGCCCTTTTTCCAGACGTCTTCATACACCCGCAGCAGCAGCCGCATCAGCACCGTGGTGCCGCGATACTCCGGCAGCACCACCAGCCGGTAGGTGAAGCCGAACTCCTCGTCCTTGAACTCGGAGAACTTGTCGAGCGCGTACTTGTCGCGGGTCTTCTGGTCCAGCCTGCCCGCGCCGAAGTGCTGCCGGCAGGTGGCGACCATCTTTTCCCCGTCCATCACATAGTAG